>CAZBVD010000082.1:0-7406 GCA_964495235.1 uncultured Dysgonomonadaceae bacterium
TGGCAACCGACTATTATTCACAAACAGCTATATTGAAGGTACTACAGATTTCATCTTTGGATCAGCTACTGCTTGGTTTGAGGAATGTGAAATTCATTGCAAAAAAAACTCATATATAACTGCAGCTAGCACACCCATAGATGTTTCTTACGGCTTTGTATTCAATCAATGCAAAATTACACTGAAAGAAGATGTAAGTTCTGTTTATTTAGGTCGCCCTTGGCGTCCATATGCAGCAACTATTTTTATGAATTGCATTCTTCCAAAAGGCATTCAAACTAAAGGATGGGACAATTGGAGAAATGCTGATAATGAAAAAACTGCACGTTACGCAGAGTTTAATAATAAGGGAGAAGGCAGCAATACTTGTAATCGTGTTGATTGGGTAAAAATTCTTTCAAAAGATATGGCAAAAGACATAACACTAGCCAACGTTATGAGAAAATGTGAAACACAAATACCTTTTTGTCAATGATACATAAACATAAAATATTACTATACTTTTTATTTGCAACTTCAATACTTACAGCACAGAACAATGTTTCCAAAACTTGGGTTGCTGATTTAGGTAATGGTAAATATAAAAACCCTATTCTCTTTGCAGACTATTCAGACCCTGATGTATGTAGAGTAGGAAAAGATTACTACATGACAGCTTCTAGCTTCAACTGTGTACCTGGACTACCAATTCTTCATTCAAAAGACATGGTTAATTGGCAACTAATTGGTCATGCAATTGATAGGCTTGAACCTGAGAGCATATTTTCAAAACCTGTTCATGGTGGTGGAGTTTGGGCTCCTTCAATACGCTTTCACAAAGGATATTTCTATATATACTATGGAGATCCTGATTTGGGCATTTTTATGCTTAAAACAAATAACCCAGCTGGTAAATGGAGCGAACCAGTGCTAGTTAAAGCAGGTAAAGGTCTTATAGACCCTGCTCCATTATGGGACGACGATGGTAAAGTTTACTTAGTGCATGCATATGCTGGTAGTAGAGCTGGTATAAAAAGCGTATTAACTATTACGGAACTGAATGAATCTGGAAGCAAAGCAATCGAGCCTAGTAGAATCATTTACGATGGACATGAAATAGACCCAACTATAGAAGGGGCAAAGTTTCATAAGCGAAATGGATATTACTACATTTTTGCTCCTGCAGGAGGAGTTACAAATGGATGGCAAACAGTTTTAAGGTCAGAAAACATCTATGGCCCATACGAAAGACGTGTTGTAATGGCACAGGGTGACACACCCATTAATGGCCCACATCAAGGAGCCTGGGTAGATACTCCAGAAGGTGAGAATTGGTTTTTTCATTTTCAAGATAGAGGCCCGTTTGGTAGAGTAGTACATTTACAACCCATGGTGTGGCAAAATGATTGGCCTATTATTGGTATAAACGCAGACAGTGATGGATGTGGGGAACCTGTGCTTGAATACAATAAGCCAAATATAACTGGAAAACATCCAATAACAACTCCACCTGAAAGCGACTCATTTGATTCAAACAGAATCGGTTTACAATGGCAATGGCATGCAAACCCTATGGATTGGTGGTATTATGCAAACATAGATGCTGAAAAGCTATACCTATATTCTGTGACACAGCCCGAAGACTTTATTAACTTGTGGGATATCCCTAACTTGCTACTTCAGAAATTGCCTTCAAATAACTTCACAGCAACAGCAAAACTAACCTTTAAACCTTTAGACGCTAACATTGGAGAAAGAGCAGGATTAGTTGTCATGGGTATGGATTATGCAATGATTTCTATTGAAAAGAGTGAAGACTCGTATGTCTTATCACAAATTGAATGTAAAGATGCTGACAAAAAAGGTAATGAAATAGTAAAAGAATCAACTATCATCAATGATTCTACATTCTATCTACGTGTAAAAGTATCACCAAGTGCAAGCTGTGTTTTCAGCTATAGCTTAGACGGAGAGAACTTTACTCAACTAGGCGACAAATTTATTTCAAAAGAAGGAAAATGGATAGGAGCTAAAATAGGATTCTTCTGTTCTCGCCCGTCCTCTACCAACGATGGAGGAAGAATAGAAATTGATTGGTTTAAAGTAGACTAAATCTTTAATTATAATGTCTGAAATATACAAAATACTGCTTCTTGTATTAAGTGTACTAATATCGATGCCCATTTCTTCGCAGCAGATTGTGAAGGATGGTGTGCCACGAGATACAAGTTATACTGTCTATAGCTCATTTATAAAAGAGAAAAAGAAATTCCCTTTTATCCAAGCTGTCGACACTTCTATTCCAGATGGAATAAAAGGCCAAGAAGGTATAGTATACAAGCAGATATCTAACACGCGCAGCTTACAACTGTCCATCTATCGACCCGATAATTTAGAAACCTATCCTATAGTTCTAATTATTCATGGTGGTGGGTGGAACTCTGGTTCACCCGATATGCTTAAACCTCTTGCTATAAATTTAGCAAGAAAAGGTTTGGCAACTGCAACTGTGGAGTATCGATTGACACCTGAAGCTATATATCCTGCTGCCGTAAATGACTTAAATGATGCTCTACAATGGCTTCATGATAATGCAGACAACTACCATTTAAACAAAGATCAAATTGCTGTAGCAGGCTGCTCAGCAGGCGGACAGCTTGCAGCATTAATAGGAACAAAAAACGAGAGTAACCTTATTAAGGCTATTGTTAATATAGATGGTATATCAACATTTATAGATGAAACAACAATTAATAGAGCTCAGAAAGCTAAAGATAATGGGGGTAAAACACCAGTAGATGCCCTTTGGCTAGGAGGAACATATAAAGAGAAATCGGAAAATTGGAATAATGCTTCTGCATTGAATTGGATAAATAGCAAATCAGCACCAACTTGTTTTATAAATAGCTCAATTGCTCGTTTTCACAATGGTCGCAATGAACACATCAAACAATTAGATAGTTTAGGAATATATTCTGAGGTTCATACATTTGAAGATACTCCGCATACATTTTGGCACTTTCATCCTTGGCATCTTTCAACAGTAAATTATGCGGCCAATTTTCTATGGAAGATATTTGACAATCCCACTCCCTGCTCTAGTGACAACTTTGATGTAGTTATTGCTCAAGATGGAAGTGGCCATTATACAACAGTGCAAGAGGCTATTGATGCTGTTCCTGATTTTAGAAAACAAACCACACGTATATTTATTAAAAATGGAATATATAGAGAGAAGATAATTATTCCCGACACAAAACATGATATCATATTAGTGGGAGAAGATAAATTAAAAACTATTCTTTCATACAATAATTTCGCATCCAAAAAAAGTATCCTGGGAGATGAAATTGGGACATCGGGTTCGGCAAGCACTTATGTTTTGCCAAATAACTTTACTGCCCAGAACATCACCTTTGAGAATGCAGCAGGTCCTATCGGACAAGCTGTTGCAATTATTGTAAGAAGCGATAATGCACAATTTATTAATTGTCGTTTCATAGGTTTTCAAGATACTCTCTACACACACAAAGCAAATAGCAAACAATATTATAAAAATTGCTACATAGAAGGTACAGTTGATTTTATTTTTGGTTCATCCATAGCATTTTTTGAGAATTGTGAAATCTATTGCAAGAAAAATGGGTATATTAGTGCTGCTTCCACTCCAGAAGATCAAGAGTATGGTTATGTTTTCTATAAATGCTCTATTTTGGGTGAAATGCCAGGGTCATTTTATTTAGGACGACCATGGCGACCATTTGCACATGTTGCTTTTATTGAATGCAACTTAAATGATATAATAAAACCTGAGGGATGGGACAATTGGAGAAACCCCAACAATGAAAAAACAGCTACCTTTGTTGAGTATAAGAATAAAATAAAAAACAATAAAGATAAACGTGTTACTTGGTCAACAGAATTATCGACGGAAGAAGCAAAAAGATATTCAAAGGATAATGTATTAGGTCACAATTTTATGAATATCAAATCAAGCAAATAGTAAACAAAGAACATTTTAAAACAGATAATTACAATGAAAAGCTTTATAAACAAGGATTTCTTGCTGGAAACAGATGCAGCTAAAGAACTTTACCATCAGCATGCAGCAAAACAACCCATTATAGATTATCACTGCCATTTAAACCCTGAATATATAGCTAAAGATTATCAATTTGATAACTTGGGTCAGCTATGGTTGGAAGGCGACCATTATAAATGGCGTGCAATGAGAACAAACGGTATAGATGAAAAATATTGTACTGGAAAAAACACATCCGACTGGGAAAAGTTTGAAAAATGGGCGGAAACAGTACCCTACACAATGCGTAACCCCCTATACCATTGGACTCATTTAGAATTGAAAACAGCATTTGGAGTTGATGAGCTTTTAAATCCAAAAACAGCGAAACATATATATGATTTTTGCTCAGAAAAACTTCGTACTCCAGAGTTCTCAGCTCGTGGATTAATGAAGAAGTACAATGTAGAGGTTGTTTGTACAACTGATGATCCAATTGATAGTTTAGAACATCATATTGCACTACAAAAAGAGGGGTTTGAGATAAAAGTACTCCCTACTTGGCGTCCCGATAAAGCGATGGCTGTAGAAGACCCTATTGAATATCGTAAATATGTTGAAAAGCTTTCTGAGGTTTCAGGTGTAGAGATAAGCAATTTCAGTGATTTAATGTCTGCACTGCAAAACAGACATGACTTCTTTGCAAGCATAGGTTGCAAACTATCTGACCATGGGGTAGAAGAAATGTATGCTGAAGATTATACACAATCTGAAATTGATAATATTTTTGATAAAGTGTATGCTGGAAATAAACTTGCAAAAGATGAAATAGTAAAGTTTAAATCGGCCATGCTATATGAAGGTGCAATTATGGATTGGGAGAAAGGCTGGACACAACAAATTCATTATGGTGCTATCCGAAACAACAATACCCGTCTCTTCAAAAAACTAGGTGCTGACACAGGGTTTGACTCAATTGGAGATTTTACGGTAGCTAAGAACATGAGTCGTTTTCTTGATAAGTTAGATATGGACAACAAGTTGACTAAAACTATTATCTACAATCTCAACCCAAGAGATAATGACCTAATAGCAACAATGATTGGTAATTTCCAAGATGGTTCTGTGGCAGGTAAAATACAATTTGGTTCGGGATGGTGGTTTTTAGATCAGAAAACAGGAATGGAAGCACAAATGAACTCTCTGTCTAATCTTGGATTGTTGAGCAGGTTTGTAGGTATGCTCACAGATTCACGTAGTTTTATATCTTATCCACGTCACGAGTATTTTAGACGCATATTATGCAACCTAATTGGAAATGATGTTGAAAAGGGATTGCTTCCAGCATCCGAAATGGAATATTTAGGACAAATGGTAGAAGACATCTCTTATAATAATGCGAAAAACTTCTTCAACTTTTAAATTTATTAATATCAAAAAACATACTACTTATGAAACTAGGTAAATATACTATTGGTGTAGGAGATAGATTCTCTCATCAAGGCAAAGCTCAGTTAAGAGCAATAATGAAAGCATATAATACAGGACTAGACATCAATCCTGTTTGGAATAAATCTAACCGCGAGCACATGTATGTGAAATCGCACCCCAAAGACACCCGTATAGAAGCAGACAATGCTGTAAAAGCATTAGGTTTTAAAGGTAAGTACTTTGTAGATGCCGATCACATAAACTTAAATACAGTTGAGCCATTTATTGAAGTCTCTGACTTCTTTACATTAGATGTGGCATCATTCATTGGCAAAGAGAGCAAACAAGAAGATATTGATGCTTTTATCGCATCGTGTGATAAATACATTGGTAAGCTACATGTTCCTGGTATTAAAGAACCCCTAGAAGTAACCAAAGAAATACTAGAGAAAATTGCTCACAACTTCTTAGCTGCAACCCAACAAGCTTCGGAAATTTATGAACACCTAAAAAAAGAAAAAGGAGAAGGAAAATTCATTACTGAAGTATCAATGGACGAAGTGGAAAATCCGCAAACACCTCTTGAGATGCTATTTATCTTAAAGATGCTTGCAGACAAAGGAGTTCCAGCACAAACCATAGCCCCTAAATTTACAGGTAGATTCAACAAAGGTGTCGACTATGTGGGCAACCTTGATCAGTTTGCAAAAGAGTTTGAAGAAGACCTAATGGTTATTGATTTTGCTGTGAAAGAGTTTGGATTACCTAAAGAGCTGAAGCTAAGCGTTCATTCGGGTAGTGATAAATTTTCAATTTATCCAATTATAGCTGATAGCATTAATAAGCATGACAAAGGCTTACATTTAAAAACTGCAGGAACAACTTGGTTGGAAGAAGTTATCGGTCTAGCAGTTGCTGGAGGAGATGGTTTAGAAGCAGCTAAAAAAATATATGCCAACTCCTTAAATCGTAAAGAGGAGCTTTGTGCACCTTATGCCGATGTAATTGATATAGATGAATCGGAATTACCAACAGTAGAAGAAGTAAACCAATGGTCGAGTCAAAAATATGCTGACACACTTCGTCATATTCCTGGTCATGCTGATTATAACCCCAACTTTAGACAGTTGATTCATGTTGCCTATCAAGTAGCCGCTGAAATGGGTGAGGAGTACACAAACTTATTAGTGAAGTATCAAGATATTATTGGAGAGTGTGTAGAAGAAAACATATATGATAGACATTTGAAGAGATTATTCGATATCTAAGGAAATTGACTCAAATTAAATCTCACAATCAATTTATAACAAAAGAAGGTGTTTTATAACTACACCTTCTTTTTTTTGTTCTATGCTGCTGTTTTCTAAAGTAATCGATGGGTATTGCCCATGTTTATTCATCTTTCTACGACTTCTAAGATGGTTTTTCCTCGCAAACACAGTTTTTTTTCTGTCCTTATCTTTATCACACGGTTAATATCTCTAATCCGGAAGCTTAGATTGCATTGCTGTGAGAGATGTGGAACGATGTGCCAATTTGATACGTTTTACACCAAATTATTGCGAAATCTTAATTGATTGAGGGGCACAACACCAGATTTGTGAAACATCCAACATTTTGTTCCCCCCGGACAAAATTCTCGGGAGTCGTTTGCGCTTTTGTATTCCTACAAAATGTTTAGAAAAGGACTATTTTATTGTTGTATAAGTAGAATCTTGATCAATAACCTAATAATTAATCAATAAGGTGGTCCGCTCCCTAAGTATACGGATAAATTAGCCACGCCAGCTATTACAGTAGTCATACACCTACCTATCAACACAACAAAAAAAATACGTTAAAGTTGTAATCTACAACGCAGGATTTAAAAAAGAAGAGTTGTTTTTTAAAATCCCCTCTATAGGATTGGAAAAGTATAGGTTAATTGTCAAAACCTACAACGTAAGATTGAAAGAATATGAGTGAAAAGTCAAAT
>CAZBVD010000083.1:0-5225 GCA_964495235.1 uncultured Dysgonomonadaceae bacterium
GACAATAATTATCCTTTAAGGTGTGGCGGGTAAGAAAATCCATCGATTCAATTGCTATTTTTGTGATTTTTTGATCGTTAAGTATTTTACTTGAATGCAAAAGAACAAGAGGTAAAATTCCATTATCATATGACAGCAAAGATTCAAACCAATTCCAGTCTGTGGACTGGTTTTCTTCATAATGTTTAATTAATATATTTGCAAGGTTTCTCAATCTCTCGGTCATCGAATCGTCGGATTGATTGCTTTTCAGGTAATAACTAATTCCTATCATCGTATTAGCAATACCACGAATGGATTTTAACTTTTCAAAATTAGGAGCAGCATCAAAAAACAAAAGTCTGCCATTTTGATAATAAGCATCATTTGGAGCATTTCCCAGTAAATATCCCAGCGTCCAAATTGTTCTGCCATACGAATCTTCAGAACCTACTTCATCCAAGAAGTTACGTTTGAAACTCAAAAAACTCTTAAAGGTTCCGTCCTGATTTTGCATATAATCGATATAGCTTATATAGATAGGAGATAATTTAAGAGCTCGCGTGTTTTTCATTTGCTTGTAAGCCATTAAAACCATTAGTAAAGCCCTCGAATTATCATCCAAACAATAACCTTCTTTTAAGTTGGGAATACCAAACTTAGCATGTTGAATTATACCTGTATCGTCAGTCAGACGGTTGATATGTTCAAGTGAAAAGGGCGGTTGAATAAGAAAATCAGGCTCAATATTCTTTTTCGGTAAAACCTGAAGTTTTTCCATTGCTATTTTTTGGCAAGTTCAATGTATTTTTTTTCTGTTTTTGGCCATGTAATTCCTTTCCCGTATTCACCAGCTTTAATTTTAAGACTCTTAAGCTCTTCTGGATTATCAAACAACTCTATGATAGTTTTTGCAAGTTCATCCCTGTCATTAAAATTAAAGAGTTTGCCTCTGCCATCAGCCAAAAGTCCTGCAGCATGCCAATAGGGTGTCGAAAGTACTGCTGCGCCCACTCCAACTGCATAAGAAAGCGTTCCGCTGGTAATCTGAGCTTCATTTAAATAAGGTGTGATATAAATATCGCACGCGTATAAGTATTTGAATAAATCTCGTTCGTCAATAAATTCATTTAGGAATGTGACATGATTTTCGAGTTGATATTCTTTAATCAAACGAAGAAGGAAAGTGCGGTATTCTTCGCCGGAATGTCGTAACACATTTGGGTGTGTTTTGCCTATAACGAAGTAAATAACTTCAGGATAATTTTTAATCACTTTCGGCAACGCTTTTATGACCGTTTCAATGCCCTTGTTACGACCAACGAAACCAAAAGTAAGAATCACTTTATTGTTTTTGAGCTTAAATTCCTTTTTCGATGTTTCGGAATCAAAATAAATATCCGGAACACCGTGTTCTATCACTACAATTTTTTCTTTTGGCAGATCGTATATATCTACCAAAAACTCGATAGCTTTGTTGCTCATCACTACAACTTTATGAGCCATTTTACAAATTTCTTTCAAAATAGCTTTTTCATTATACGAGGGCGTTTCAAGAATGGTGTGAAGGGTAACTATAAACGGAATTTCAAGTCGGTAAAGTAATGGAAGAATATAAACACCGCTCTGCCCACCAAATATACCAAATTCGTGCTCTAATATACATATGTCAGCTCCGGTGTAATTTATATACTTGGCTGCTTTCAGATAATCCTTCCTGATAGTTCTGCCTGATGGTAAATTTAACTTCTTCTGGATAGTAATAAGTAAGATCGTTGTCATCCAATGCTACCACAAAACCTTCGTGTTCGTTTTAGGTCAACATGGATTTGAACAGGTTGTTAGTAAAGGTCCCAATACCGCACTCCAGCGGTGGATATGTTGCAATATAAGAGATTTTCATAACCGTAAATTGTATAAGTAATTATATGAAACCATCTTTTTATACTGTCCATTTTTATACAAGCTAATTTACTTCATTCAATTATTTACTTACCCATTTTAATGTAATATATTATTTAAGCAATGAATTACAATATGAGCTTTCATTTTGTTTAAACAAAATAGATGCAACTAACTAGTATAAAAAACAATAAGTATCGTATTTAAGTTCTAACTATTATATAATTATAATCTTCCTTTTTTTCTAACATTACCTTCAAACGCTATTTACGGATATTGTCACTGTCTCATCTCCTCAAAGAATGGAGTTCTTTTTTCTTCCACACATTTTGCAGCATAAAGATACATTGATGCACTCCAAGTTTGCCAATCTTGTCCCATTGGTTTTCCATCCTGTGCTTTGATCCATTCATTAAATCCAAAATCCAAATCTTCTGCGCGAGATAATTTAATACATCGTGTTAACTCAATCAGTTTTTCCTCAGCAAGTTTAAATCGTTTCGCCGCAACCAATGCTGCGATATAAAACCCAGCGATAAATGGCCATATTCCTCCATTGTGGTAATCTCCCGGCATATTGTATTTGTAATATCTCTCATGCCAATCGGGATCACCCGGATTTGTGAATGGAAAGAAGTTGGGAGGCAGATTACAGTTTAGGTCTCCTTTTTCTTTCATAGCAACACACTCAGCTTCTATCCAAGAAATCATTTCATTGGCTCGCGTAAACGAAGCAAGTCCAGAGAGAATAGCAAGACTGTTTCCAAGTAAATCAAAACGCTCGCTACTAAGAACTTTGTAAGACCAAAGAGCATAATAGGGTTTGTATTTCACCACCAATCCTTCATGGACATGATGGTGAATAGTTCCCCCTGTGATAGTGAAACGACCCATTGCGCGACGCAAACCCTCTGCTGATTCATGTTTACCAAAAGCTTTAAGATAGCTGAAAACAAGTGTATTTACATACAATCCGTATCCAACCACCCATTGTTCATCACGCCAGTCGCTGGTGGGTTGTTGTGCAACTAATCTTTTGTCTGATGGGCTTTGATAACTCATCCAAACCAATGATTTTTCAACTGCTCCTGCAAGGAAGTCAGCTTCACCCGTTACTTTTCTGAATATACCAGCTGCCAGTAAAAACAGGGGTGTAGTATCACTTGCTCCGCGATCATCTCTATCGTGTACCAACGAAGAAATGTGGCCATGCACTGTCTGATTTTCAGCGAGTGTTTCCAACACTTTGCGAATACTTTTTAGCAGCTTTTGATTTCCAGACACAGCAATTCCCAAAATAGAAATCATCAAATCCCGTGTATATGGTTCTGGATATCCCCACCCTGCTGTTCGTGGTAAACCATGAAAAGGTCCCTCTGCATTGTGAAGTAAAACTTTAAGCGCAGCATTCTTGGCTTCTTCAATATCTTTCAAATATTTAGCATGCATTTTATTTATTCATTAATGATCGTCTGTTCATATTCTGAAGCTTCCGACTTCTTTCTTTAATATATCCCTAGTCTATCATTTATAATCTGTACAAACCTCTTTGCCACCACTCGGTAATCGAAGTTTTCCACTACCCTCTCTCTTCCTGCTATACCCATCTTTTCACGTAAGGGTGCATCTGTCATCAATGTGAGTAGGTGTTTCGCAATATCTTGTACATTTGCACGGTAGTCAACTGTGCGCGGAACTTTGAAAACTATTTTACGCTGATCTTCAAACCCCGACTCTTCTCCAAGTATCACTTCATTCACTACAATTCTCTGCGCTACCTTTGCCAAGAGTGCAGTTTTGCCATGAATGAGAGTATCCAACATTCCCATTGCTTTCATACTTACAACTGGCTTACCACATGCTCCGGCTTCTACCTGTGGCATTCCAAAACCCTCCAATCTGGAAGGTGCTGCATAAATATCACAAGCGCCAATCAGATAAGGCATAAAGTTTCGTGAAATGGTGTTGGTTGCATAGGTTACATTTTTCTCAATACCCAAGCGACTTGCCATTTCCAAATCGGCAAGGTTTTGTATTTTAGTTCGTGGTTGTGGCCAGACTTTACACACATATTTCCAATCAGGCGCTTTAGTGTCTATAATAGCAAGGGCTTGCATCACCTCCTGTGCACCTTTTGATGCAGCATCTCCACCAACTGTTAGAATCATTAACTGATCGGGTGAAATACCCAATGCTTCACGCACGGCTAAAATCTTTAGATCATCCTTTTTAAAAGGAATGAATGTATCCGTATTACAACCCACAGGTAAAACTTCAATTCTGCTGCCGTCGATTCCGTCGCGCACATACATCTCTTTTACCCAGTTTGAGGTTACCAAAATAAGAGGCAGTGCATTCAACACCTCCTGATAGTTGGCAATATAACCATCGGCAACTAGCCATGGGACAGGCTGAACACCATACCGCTGTGGATGAAGGACCAACTGAGGAGTATGTCCCCAATAACCTACTCCAACAACTACGTCGGGCTCAAACCAACGATAATACCATTCTTTTTCCTGTGCTGATTCGAAATGTACAGGATGAGCATCGATGCCCATTTCCACTAATCCTTTATAAAGTAAGTCCCCTTGCGTGGCAAGTCCTCCAGGTGAGGGTGGATAATCATATAATACTAATACTTTCATTTGTAATTCCCTCCATTATTTAGCCATTGTTTTACACTTAATATGTTTGTGAATTGCCAAAATGCTTCAGCCCTTGGTGTTGTTTGTAATTCCCAACTATTTATCCCAAAACCATATATCTCGTTTAGAATATCGTATTTTCTTTGCCATATCTTTTGTGAAAGCTGATGGTAAATAGTCGCATCTTTTATTGCACGTGGATAGTATTTTTTATTACCATCTTCGTAAGCAAAAGTTCGAAGCTCATTAGTTGATATTTTGCTGTTATTCCAGAGATTAATCACTGCTCTGCTTACCTCTTCATGCCTCAAGTGCCGAGTATATTCACCATTTGGATTATGGGAAATAATCAAATCGTAATGTTTTTCTGGCAACCAATACAAAATAGCTTCCTCAAGCTCTTGATTATTCAATGGCTTTTGTTCAGGACCATCGTCTAGGTCGCCCATTTTTCCTTCCGATTTAAGTACTTTTAGTGCATTGTAAAACTTTGGAGCACGATCAATATCGCTTCCTCTGCAGACCGAAATAATAAAACAACTCCACGTTGGATGATCTAAAATTGTTCCTCCTGCCCATAATGTTTCATCATCTGGATGGGCTACAATTATGGCAACATTCTTCGGCTTTATATCATCCATTACTTTACTCTTTATTGAAAAGTGTTTCAAAAAGGCCCGTTGTTGATGCTCTGTG
>CAZBVD010000083.1:5325-7358 GCA_964495235.1 uncultured Dysgonomonadaceae bacterium
TCTGTGGACTTAACAGAAATACTGATGTGTTCAAATTTTCGGTTTTCTCTTAACCGATTGAACAAATCAGTTTTTGGATCAGTTGGGCCAAATAGTAGCACTTCATTATAGTCAAAAATTACGCGGCTCAACTTTTCGTAAAAGTCTGACTCTTCGCTTTGCTATTTGTTGTGCATTAGTCTTTCATCCATTCTCAAATCTTCAATCCTATCGGGGAATGCAGGAACTGAATCTAAAGTAACTGTTGTAACTTTGCCATTTGATAATTCCATTATGTTAGCTGTTGAATGAACCATCCAAATACCTAACTGTTTTGATGATTTCATTTTGTTTTTATTGATTTATGAGCCTATAATGTAAAATCCAGCTATTAAATTGAAAGAATATATATTAAAAATAGAGTATCAACAGTAATTCAAACTCAAAAAAGCTTCTAAATTAAATTTAAGTGAGGAGTATTTATCATCTTATAATAGAACCATTTTGCCATGGTTTTGTTTTGAATATTTTGATAAATCTACAATTATAAATTTATAATATATACGCTGTCATCATTGTTAAATAAAGTGTTACACAATTCAGTTTAAGTATTACATCATTCATACATTTTTGGATATATTGAAACTATAATAGTCATATTTTTGTTATGACTAACAATTTACTTTCATTTGAAAATAAAAACTTCGAGTTTTTTATTTGTTAAAAAACTATCACAATCTGCTCATTCATCGTTTTTCTGCGATCTATCATTTTCATAAAAAAAAGAATAAACAATATGAAAAATGAGGTACATTATGTAAGAAGGAGTGGTTGATTGAGAGCTTCTATTTTGGGAGCAAATGACGGCATATTATCAACTGCTTGTATAATAATAGGAGTTACTGCAACTTCTGATATAAGAGGAACAATTGTTATGGCCGGAATAGCAGGACTTGTTGCAGGAGCGTTGTCTATGGCTGCAGGTGAATATGTTTCCGTTAGTTCCCAATCTGATATTGAGAAATCAGACCTTATTAGAGAAATGACAGAACTAAAAGAAATGCCAAAGGTTGAACTGCTGGAATTAGCGAGTATATATGAAGAAAAAGGTTTAGATAAAGAGCTTTCAATTAAAGTTGCCAAACAACTGACTGTCCACAATGCTTTGAAGACGCACGTCGGGATGAACTCGGAATTAGCGACATAACTGAATCAAAACCTTTGCAAGCTGCTTTGGCATCCGGAGTATCATTTGTTTCTGGCGCCATTTTGCCAGTTGCTAACGCTTTAATTGTTCTTGTTAAACAGATGGTTTATATACAATATGGTGTTGCATTACTTTTTCTAATTATTTAGGCACAATAGCTGAAAAAGCAGGCGGATCAAATGTTAGAAAGGCAATAATACGTATTACTTTTTGGGGAACAGTTGCCATGGGAGTAACTGCATTAATCGGGCACTTATTTGGAGTGAATTAAACTAATACATTTATATACAAACATGCCAACTGTTTTCGGGAACTCCCGAAATGAAGTAAAGTAAACAAGAGATCACTTCCACAATACTGAATATAACAATACGATGCACAAACAATCTAATTAACTAGATGTTATTATTTAATGTAAATGTAAATACCTTGTAAGATGAAAATGCCCTCAACTGATAATCAAAATACGCAACTTCCATATTGGAATCTTTCTATTGACGAAGCTTTTAAAAAACATGAAGCCCAACTTCAAGGACTGAGCACTCAGGAGGTGAACCTCCGCCTTATAAAGTTTGGGTACAATAGCCTTAAAGGAAAACAAACTACTTCTTCTGTTTTACTTTTTCTTGAACAATTCAGAAGCCCTATCACGCTATTGTTAATAGTTGCTGCAATCTTATCTTTTATTCTAAAAGATATTACGGATGCAATTATAATACTTATAATAGTTTTAATTAGTGGGGGACTCGGATTTTGGCAGGAAAAAGGAGCAGCTAATGCAGTAGATCAATTACTTAAAATGGTGCAAATCAAGTGCCGAGTAATTCGTGATGGCCAAGAAATAGAT
>CAZBVD010000084.1:0-7263 GCA_964495235.1 uncultured Dysgonomonadaceae bacterium
TTCTTGAAAGTGCTCATCATTTTCATCTGTGCATTGCACATAAGCAATTGTGTTTTTGTTGCATAGCCTTGCTAATGTATCGATATGATTATCTGTATCATCTCCTGAAAGATAACCGTAATTTAACCATAATATTTGTTTGAGTCCAAGAATGCTTGTCAAAAACGCTTCAATTTCTTCTTTTGTCTGTGGCTGGTTTCGATTGGGTGCTAAAAGGCATTTTGAAGTTGTGAGAAGAGTTCCCTCGCCATCTGATTCTATTGCACCGCCTTCTAAAATGAAATTAAGATAATTCTTATACTTTACTTTGCTTTTAAAAATACCTTTTGTAAATAACTTGCTAGTAATTTGATTGTCGTGATTTGCAGAAAACTTGAGCCCCCAAGCATTAAAGCCGAAGTCATAGATGACTGGTTGCCCATCTATAAAGACTGAAATAGCACCGTGATCGCGAGACCATGTGTCATTGCTTTCAGCTTCAACTACTATAAGCTTCTTCAACTCTGTTGAGGTAAAATGTTTCTTTACTTCAGCAGCTTTATTACACACGACTAATAGTTGGGTGTGTTTTAATATTTCTTTTGATAGACCTATATAAAAAGTTGTAACCTCATCTATAATATCTACCCAATCTGTACCTCTATGAGGCCAAGTGAGCTGAATAGCACTTTGAGGATGCCACTCTGCAGGGAAGTTAATTGAAACCATAAGTGTTTTTTTAAAGACGTTTATTAGTCCATGTTTCCTCTAACAACACCTCGTGAAGATGCACGTACAAAGTCAATTATTTCCGTACTCTCATTTGATTCTGAAATTTCACTCTCTATTTTTTCTAGAGCTTGAGAAATATTGTAACCAGATAAGTAAAGATAACGATATATCTCTTGTATGTTGTTTATCTGCTCGCTAGTAAACCCTCTTCTTCGAAGACCTACTATGTTTAAACCTACATAGCTTACAGGCTCTCTACCAGCAACAGTGAATGGAGGTATGTCTTTTCCTAATCGTGTGCCACCTTGAATCATGGTGTGTTTGCCTACCCTTGTAAACTGATGTACAAGAGTGCCACCGCTTATTATTGCGTAATCATCTACTTCTACTTCGCCTGCAATTTGAACAGCGTTTCCAATTATTACATAATCCTTCAATATGCAATCGTGAGCTATGTGGCAATAAGCCATAAGTAAACAATTGTTTCCTACAATAGTATGACCTCGAGATTTAGTACCTCTATTTACAGTGACGCATTCTCGCACAGTTGTGTTATCACCAATAATTGCTAAACTCTCTTCGTTTTCAAACTTTAGATCTTGTGGAATACCTGAGATTACAGCATTTGGGAAAATAGTGCAGTTTTCTCCAATTCTAGCACCAGACATTATGCTAGCATGTGCCATAATACGTGTTCCTGCGCCAATTACTACATTATCTTCAATATATGCGAAAGGCTCTACAATTACATCTTCTTTTATTTCAACGTTTGGATGTATGTAAGCTAGTGATGAAATATTACTCATGATAGTTTTAAGTGTTATTTTGTTTTTTCTACTAATGCTGTAAACTCAGCTTCAGATACTACTTTTTCTCCAATAAATGCAAGACCTCGCATTGTGGCAATTCCTCGTCTTATTTCGCTTGTAAGTTCTACTCTTAAAATTAAAGTATCACCAGGAACAACTTTTTGTCTAAACTTCACATTGTCTATTCTCAAAAAATAGGTGGAATAGCTTTCGGGGTTGTCTAGTGCAGACAGTACAAAAAGGCCTCCCACTTGAGCCATAGCTTCAACTTGTAATACTCCTGGCATTATTGGTTCTTCGGGAAAATGGCCTACAAAGAAAGGCTCGTTGACAGTAATATTTTTGACGCCAACTATATATTTATCAGTTTTCTCAATTATTTTATCTACAAGCAAGAAAGGATACCTATGTGGAATGAGCAATCTAATTTCATTTATGTCCATTAAAGGTTCTTTGCTAACATCGTATATAGGTGGTTGAACTTCGTTTAACCTAATGTCTTTTCTCAATTTACGAGCCAATGCGTTGTTAATCTTATGACCTGGACGAGTTGCTATAATACGGCCTTTTATAGGTTTACCAACCAAAGCCATATCGCCAATTATATCTAATAATTTATGTCTTGCTGGCTCATTTTGAAAGAGAATAGCTTCTTTGTTGAGGTAGCCTAGTTCTTTTGCATTCTGATGAGGAACACCAAGTAGATCGGCCAATTCGTCTAACTCATTTTGAGGCATCTCAGTCTCATATATTACAACAGCGTTTTCAAGGTTCCCACCTTGAATTAAACCTGCTTTAAGTAGCTGTGCTATGTCACGTACGAAAACAAATGTTCGAGCAGGTGCAATTTCTTTTGCAAAGTCGTTCATGTTTTCAATACTAGCCGATTGGTTGTGGATGAGTTGAGACTTAAAATCTATAAAAGAATTTATACTAAAAGTATCATCAGGCAGAAGTGTAAGTTTTGCACCTGTTTCAGGGTCACAAACTTCCATTTTACGGCGAACTATGTAAAAGTCTTTGTATGAGTCTTGTTCTTCAATACCAACTTCATTTATAGCTTCAACATATCTACAAGCACTCCCATCTAGAATAGGAAACTCAGGAGCATTTACTTCAATTAAACAATTGTCAACACCCATTGCATAAAGTGCAGCCATACCATGCTCAACTGTACTTACATGCGCATTGCCTCTAGATAGTACAGTTCCACGCTGAGTGCCAGTTACATATTCTGCTAATGCAGGTATAATTGGTTTTTCTTCTAGGTCTATTCTCTTTATTTTTATGCCGTGATTTTCGGGGGCTGGAAGAAAATTCACAGTTATATCTTTACCTGTATGAAGTCCTACGCCATTTAAAATGAAGTTCTTCTTTAGGGTTCTTTGCTTTACTTGGCTCATATCATAGTTCCTATTTGATTATTGCTTCTTTTTTAATTATATAAATATATTTAAAAAAGAGCCGGCTACTTATTATTTCCATCTTTAAGTTTACTTGTCTCTTTTTTCAATTGACCAATATCACGATACATTTCGGGTAGCTTAGCGAAAATAAAACTTGATTTGTACCAATCTTTAATTCCTATAGCGGGGCTGCCGATTACTTCAGAGCCATCTTTTTGGTTCTTTCCAATTCCAGATTGAGCACCTATTTTTACATCATTGCCAATTTTGATATGTCCTGCTAGTCCTACTTGACCGCCAAACACACATCTCTCGCCAACTTTTGTTGAGCCAGCTATTCCCGATTGTGCAGCAATAACTGTATGTTTACCAACCTCAACATTGTGGGCTATTTGCACTAAATTGTCAAGTTTTACGCCTTCGTGAATAACGGTTGAGTCCATTACAGCTCTATCAATTACCGTGTTAGCGCCAATTTCCACATTGCTTTTTATCACAACATTTCCCATTTGAGGTATCTTATGGTAAGATCCATCTGCTTGTGGAGCAAATCCAAATCCATCAGATCCAATTACAGCACCTGCATGAATTATAGAATTATCACCTACTTTGCAATCAGCATAAATTTTAACTCCTGAGTATAGAGTAACATTGTCACCTATTACAACATTGTCGCCGATAAATACATGTGGATAGAGTTTGCTGTTATTACCCACAATAGCATTCTCACCTATGTAGGCAAATCCTGCTATATATACATCTTCGCCCACCTTTGCACTTGTTGCTACATAGCTCATGGGCTCTATACCTACTTTTGCAGGCTTAGACTTTTCAACCAGTTCAAGCAGCTTGGCAAGCGCTCCATATGCATCAGCAACACGGATGAGTGTAGTTTTAACTTCTTTCTCAGCTTTAAAATCGACATTCACCAAAACAATATCTGCCTTAGTTTTGTATATGTAGTGGGTGTATTTTGGATTTGAAAGGAATGTTAGGGTTTGTGGCTTCCCTTCTTCAATTTTAGCGAAATTATTCACCTTCACATCTGGATTACCTTCAACTTCTCCTTGCAAGAAATCGGCTATTTGTTTTGCAGTAAACTCCATATCTATTATTAATTCAGCAATTTTAATCTATTATGCTGCAAATAACGGCATAAAATCTTAGTTAGACAGTGTGCAAATTCTTAAATAAACTTTAAATAACAATATCTTGAATTTAAATTTGGGATTATAAATATAATAAACTAATTTTGCACTCTGATTTTTCGGGATGTAGCTCAGTCCGGTTTAGAGTACTCGTCTGGGGGGCGAGGGGTCGGAAGTTCGAATCTTCTCATCCCGACTATTTAGAAGATAATGATAATAAAAGAGGATGTCTAATATATAAGGCAGCCTCTTTTTTTTATTCTACCTCTTTTCTTTATATATTGCATTATAACAATAAAGGAGCTTTAATTATGAAGTTATATAAATTAATTACCACTGTTATAGTTTTATTGATAGGTGTTTCCTTTATATCATGTAGTAGTGAAGATAGCCCTCTTCCACCTGTTATTGTAGAGCCTGAAGCTATGGAGGTGAAAGTAATAGATGTGCAGACTTTGCAAAATGCTATAGCAAAGGCAACTATTGGGAGTGTTATATTACTGGCCGATGGTGAATACAAAGATGTGAAGTTAATTATTGAAGCCTCTGGTAGTTTGGATATGCCTTTGATTGTACGAGCTGAAAACCCAGGTAAGGTAACTTTTAGTGGAAATGTAAAGGTAGAGCTAAGAGGAAATCATGTTAGTTTGCAAGGTATCTACTTTGCAAATGGTACAAGAAGTATTAAAGAGTGGAAAACCCACGGACCAGGTCTGGTTGCTATTTATGGAGATTACTGTGAAATTGCCGATTGTATGTTCTATAACTTTGATGATGCAAACTCTGCTTATATAACTACTTCATTAGATAAGAATGGGAATGTCCCAAGATATGCTAATATTCATCATTGTGCTTTTGTAGGTAAAAAAACATTAGATCAAGTTGTTAATTTGAATAACACACCATCTAAGCAAGAAGATGGTGAACCAGGTATTCCTATGTATCATAGAGTAAGTTATTGTTATTTTTCTAATCCTCAAAAGGTTGGAAATGCAGGAGGTGGTATACGTATAGGTTATTGGCATAAGGATTTTGGCAGGTGTTTAATAGATAATAATCTTTTTGAGCGTCAAGATTCGGAACCTGAGATTATTACAAGTAAATCAATGGAGAATGTTTTTTATAAAAACACTTTTTTAAATTGTCAAGGAACACTGAATTTTCGTCATGGAGACAAACAGGTAGCAATAAGCAATTATTTCTACGGAACAGATACAAATAAAGGATATGGAGGTATGTTTGTATGGGGCAGTAAACATTTGATAGCTAATAATTATTTTGATTTACCAAGAACGCTTGCCTCTCGTGGAAATTCTGCAGTGTATTTCAATTGTGGTCCAGAAGCATCTGAGCATGCTTTGGCTTTTGATATGTCTCTTATTAATAACACCTTTAATAATACTGCAGGAACTGATCTTAATTTAGCTGCACTTTATGAGCGGCGGGTTGATGCTTTTGGGGAAGAAAACGTTGGAACTCCCCGCGATATTCGTTTTGTTGGTAACCGCTTTTTTAGCGAACAGTCAACAATTAATCCTGTAGTATATGATCCTTTAGATGTAGTAACTAATCAAACTTGGATTGGTAATATATACAATAACATGCCTTCTGGTTCAAAAGAGGAGATTGACGGATTGGTGTTAGATACTGATGCTTCTTTGCTTTACGATGGATCTAAAGTTTTTTTAGAGGGTGCAACAAGGTTGCCATTAACAGTGATTCAAAAGCATATACCTTATAAGAATATTAAGGGGATTGACTTAGACTTTGAACAACTTATTATTACTGATACTGTGCTTTCTCCTCTAACAAGAGATGATGTAGGCCCCAGATGGAGCAAGGGCACCTTAAAGAGTTATACTGAGATTGAGTAATGCGGGTAAAGGATATTATTATATGCTTTGCCATTGCTTTCATTTATTGTATTAATGCTACATTCTTCATTTTATTGGATAATGAAACCAATGTTCTTTGTTAATTTGCTTGTCAGGATAGTAATCGCTATATTTGTTTATAGATGGTGATTTAAAATTATAGAGTTGTGAGTTTTTTATGCCTTCTGGAATAATGTGCTCACTCAGCTAAATTTCAATTCACACATAATAGATACTTGAATATGTAGAGTGAATTGTCCTGATAATACATTTAGCCGGATTTCGTAATTATATGTTTGGCAAATTTATAATTGAACTCTGATTCATGTAAACCTATAATTTAAGTACAATAGAAAAAAGATATATCTAAAATGTAAACTTGATTTTACTATTTGATAAATCTCAATCACTTAAAGTGTTTTAATTAATTAAATAACTGTATAACCATAAAGAAATAAGAAAATGAAGAAAATTACAACATTAACCCTAGCGCTTTTAACCCTATTCGCTATGTATGGGCAAGGGTTCAGAACTTTTGATGTAGAAGGTCAACTTCTTCCAACTCTAATAAAAAACAACTCAAAGGGTACATCACTTGTTGAAGTGATAACCGATGGAAGTGTTGATTTAGAGAATGTAGATTTTAAGTATAAATTGTATAGTGGATCATCTGTAGTAAATGATATAAGCTCAGATTTTACAGAGCCGCAATTAATAACTGTAACTAAAAGAGGAGAAGATGAGAAAGTTTGGGAGTTAAAAGTGAAGCCTTTAGTTGCTGAAAAACTACCGTTTAAATTAAGTTTCTCCAAAGACAATCCATCAATTTGGAGTCCATCAGTTGTAGGTTGGGCAGGAATAGGGGTTGATGAAGAAAAGAACACAGTCATTCGTTTTGGAAATGAAGGAGTCTCTTTTTTAGTTGCATTTGACGGCGATGCTAATTCTGTGTCTTATGAATTATCTCCTGTATCAAAAGAACCAGTAAACTTTGATGGAGTTTTTCATGTAGAAGCTTCAGCTAATGGAAAAGATTGGAAAGCTATTCACACCTTTGATAAGCGTAATAACTTTGATACTTCAAATATGTATACTCATCCAATTGAAAGTGGCGTTCGCTACATAAAATGGACTTATAACAAAAGGAATAAGTTAAATATAAACTTAAACAATATTGAAATTGTTCCTGCAGTATAGTAATAGATAGCTTTAAATAAAATAGTTTTTAAAACTATCAAATTTTAGACAAGTGAGAAAAGCCAGAACATTAGTTTTGATGCTATTCTCACTTTTTCTTTATTATATGGTGTAAAAA
>CAZBVD010000085.1:0-7203 GCA_964495235.1 uncultured Dysgonomonadaceae bacterium
AAGCAGAACTAGAGAATACTTTGACAATGTCTTTGAGTCAATTGTTTTCTACAACAATCCATCTTAATTTGAGGTTTGACGATAGCGTACCTTCGCATGAAGACTATAAGTATCTTCAGGTAAATGAAGTTATCAGCTTTGGGTTGAATTATAAGTGGTAGTCTGTTTATCTTGCCTTATTCATTACATTGTAAATGACATCTTTATTAGTGCTTTATAATCAATAATATATTACTATCTGATTTTGATGCTGACTCCTATTTTGGGGCATTGTTTGGTTTTATCTTCACGCATCTACTACGCCAGCAAACTTCTTAGAATAATGAGTTATATATCGGAAGAGTTCAACGCCTTGCATTTACGCAAAGCTGAGAAAGTGAATAATGTGGGTTATTTAAAAAAATCATTTTCCTCTATAGAGAATCCATTTAAGAAGTCCGCTGTTTTCATGCGTCTTCTACCCTGAACTTGTAGTTCTAGAATTCTAATAAAACCATTGGTTACAGCAATGTCTATTTGTGAAGGATGAGGTTGAACAATGGTACCTACACTGAGGCTGTGTTCTTCTAAGATAGGCAAGGCATCAAAAATTTTAATATTGAAGACTTCTCCGTTTCTCTCAAATGTTGTGTATGCAGCAGGATAGGGTGATAATCCTCGTATAAAACAGTCTATCTCTTCAGCCTTTAAGTTCCAATCAATTCTGCAAGTCTCTTTAAATATTTTAGGTGCAGGTTTCAATGATTCAGTTTCTGAGTTTTGTGCTTTCAATTTGATAGAGCCATCTATGATGGCATCTACCGTTTGTAGTACCAGTTCAGCTCCCACCTCCATCAACTTGTCATGTATAATTCCCGCATTATCTCTTTTGTCAATTACTATTTTAGATTGATAGGCAATTTTTCCTGTGTCTATTTTATGAACCAACTTAAATGTTGTAACACCAGTTTCAGTTTCTCCATTTATTATGGCCCAATTGATAGGTGCTGCACCACGATATTGTGGCAAGAGAGACCCATGCAAATTGTAAGTGCCATTTTTAGGCATACTCCATACTTCTTTAGGTAGCATTCTGAAAGCCACAACAATATTTAAGTCTGCTTTTAAAGCTTCTAAATCATTAAGAAAATCACTGTCTTTAAGGTTTGTGGGTTGCAAAATTGTTAGGTTTTGAGATTTTGCATATTTTTTTACTTCCGATTCTTGTAGTTTATGACCTCTTCCAGCTGGCTTGTCGGGCATAGTTACTACCCCTACTATATTATATTGGTTTTCAACTAAAAGCCTCAGTGATTGAACTGCAAAGGCTGGAGTTCCTAAAAATACAATTCTAAAATCTTTCTTTATCATAATATTTGTCTATTCTTCAGAGTAGTGTTCAACTAATACATCTCTATATGCATTGAAAATGGATGATTGAGACATAATACCCTTATACTTACCATCATTATCAGTTACAGGCAAGTTCCAAGCTTTTGTATGTTCAAAAAGATCCATAATCTCTTCCATTGTCATACTTGTTTTTATTTGAGCTGGGGCATTTGTCATAAGCTTAGATACCTTAAATCTATCATATAGTTCGGGCCTAAAAATAATGTTACGGATATCATTTAAGAGAATAATTCCTACCAAAACACCATCTTCATTAACAACAGGGAAGATGTTTCTTTTACATCTTGAAATTACTTTCACCATTTCTCCTAGTGTCATGTCAGGATTCACTACCTCTAGGTTTGTTTCTAATAATGATTCTATATGAAGGAAGGTAAGAACAGCTTTGTCTTTATGATGCGTTATTAATTCACCTTTTTTAGCTAGTTGAGTTGAGTAAATATTGTGTTTCTCAAATAGAATAATAGTTGCGTATGAACTAATGGACACCATCATTAAAGGGAGAAAAAGGTCGTATCCGCCAGTTAACTCTGCAATTAAAAAAGTTCCTGTAAGTGGTGCATGCATCACTCCTGCCATTACTCCTGCCATCCCGAAAAGGGAGAAGTTCTCTTGAGGCAATATATTTGCAAGACCAATTGAGTTGTGTGAAAAAGAATATAAAAACCCTACTACACATCCTAAAAATAATGTTGGCGCAAAAATACCTCCTGTTCCTCCAGCTCCATTTGTAGCGCTTGAAGCAAACACTTTTGTAAGAATAATTAATAGCGCAAATACAATGATGCCCCAACTACTCTTTAAGAAATAGAAAAAGCTATCATCCATTAAGTCTTTGTATGAATCACCTCCTGCTAGTAAAGTTTCTATAGTATTATATCCCTCACCGTATAAAGGAGGAAGAAAAAAAATGAGTACACTTAGCATGACGCCTCCAAGAAGGAGCTTCTTCCAATAAGGGAGTTTACCAAATATACCTTCTATCCATTTCATGCTTCTAGTAAAATAGAGCGATACAAAACCGCAAGCTATTCCAAGTAGTATAACGTGAGGAATACGGTCGAAAGTAAATCCTTCAACTTGAGAGAAGGCAAACATAGCGTTAGTGCCAGTGAGCATATATGCAATGGTGGTGGCAGTAACAGATGTGACAAGCAATGGCAATATTGAAGACATGGTGAGATCGAGCAAGAGCACTTCAATTACAAAGACAACCCCCGCAATGGGAGCCTTAAAAATACCTGCTACTGCACCAGCTGCACCACATCCAACCAATAGCATAACATTGCGGTGTTCAAGATTGAATAGTCTTCCAAGGTTTGAGCCAATAGCCGATCCTGTGAGCACAATTGGAGCCTCAGCTCCAACTGAACCTCCAAACCCAATTGTGAGTGAACTTGCTATAAGTGATGTATATGTGTTGTGACTTTTTAGTCTGCTCTTTCGTTGTGAAATGGCATATAGTACTTTCGTTATTCCATGGCTTATGTCATCTTTAACTATGAATTTAACATACAGTCCTGAAATAAAAATTCCAATTATAGGTAATAGAAGGTAGTAGTAGTTAGCACCAATGTCTATAAACTTTTTTGTGAGAGAGCTTTGAATAAAATGGATAGCTATTTTTAGTGCATGTGCAGCAAGAGCAGTCAAGACTCCTACCATCAAGCAAATTATAAGAAGGAAGACACGTTCGGTAATATGCTTTCGCCTCCAAATTAAAAATTGTTCAAACATATATTCAGAAAAACTTGAGTGAAAATAACTATGCTTTTATCGGTCGATAAGACCATGTAGTGTAACAAAACAAGAGGAACTTTCATTCCTCAAATTCACTTAAGGTAAATGTTGTGTTGCTACTAGTTTACACTAAAGGCAAATCTACAATTTTTTTTGGACAATCTGTTCTCCTACACTTGTTTTTCTTTGAAACTCCTTATAAGGCTTAGAATCAAACTCAGCAAAGACATCCTTTCTTCAATTATTTTCTAATAATCTCAATCTCTCCGCTACTTCCCAGTTTTATTATAGAAGAGGGCGTTTGTTTATATATCTCATTTTGACGGTACTCTACTACGTAGTCAACCAAACCTATTATTTGAGGGTCAATCTGGTTGAAGTTTAGTGGAGCCTCTTGTCCTGCTATATTAGCCGATGTAGATACAATAGGTTTTCTAAATCGCATACATAGATTTCGTGAGAAGTCTTCAGTGGTTATACGAATGCCTATTGTGCCATCTTTGTTTATAAGGTTAGGGGCTAGATTTTTGGCTTCGTTAAAGATAATTGTCAACGGCTTGTCGGCAAGGTCAATGAGATCCCAGGCAATTTCAGGAACATCTTTAATGTAAGTTTGTACTTTCATAGGGTTATCCAATAGAATTAGCATAGACTTGCTTTTATCTCTTTGCTTTATGGCATATAGTTTTTCCACAGCCTCTTCATTGGTTGCATCACAGCCAATACCCCAAATTGTATCGGTAGGATAGAGTATTATACCACCTTGTTTTAAAACTTCAATTGCTTTTTTTATGTCTTCGTTCATTGTTCATTCGGTTTTAATTTTTGTACAATAATGGCATCTTCATACTTGTTGTCATCTGATATCCATTGTTGCAGAACTCCTGATTTTATAAATCCTGAGCTTTGGAAAAGATGTAAGCTTGCTTTGTTGCTTTTAGGAATGAGTGCATAAAGCTGATTAATCTTTAAAAAATTGAAAACATATTTACCCAGCAGATTTAATGCTTGTTTAGCGTATCCCTCTTTCCTATATTCAGAGTCGATATAAATTCCTACTCCAGCTCTACTGTTTAGAGCATCAAAATCATATAAGTCTATTGTGCCTATTGTGCTTTGCTCTTGATAAAGAGTAATCATAAATCGAAGTTGTTTAGATTCGAAGATGTCTGTTTGTGCATTGGCAATATATTGTTTTAGGATATACTTTGAATAAGGTGAAATGGCTGAACCATATCTCCAAACATCGGTATCATTTTCCCATTTATATAGAATTTCAAGATCCTCCGGCTCTATAGCTCGGAGTTGAAGAACGTTGTTCTCTAGAAATTTAGACATAATTTTATAAGTTATCTACGATCTAATGCTTCACCTATTCGAAGGAATATGTTTTTCTTACGTCTGTTTTTTTCTTGTTGGGTCTCTTGAGCCGACATAATTGTTTGAAAAGCGCTTTCGCCTCGTGCTGTAGCTTGCACAGCTTTATATATAACACCCCAATCTGGTAATCCCCCCAAGTTTCTGTCATCTATAAACATATCTACAGTTAATTTTCGTGGCGAGGGGGTTTTCTCTCCAGGATAATTAGCATTATTGGCATAAAATATTAGACCTCGCTCAGCACAGTAATCTATAGCTTCCTGCAGATACTCGCCCTCACGAACTGTCCATAAAATTAGTCTGTGGTTCTCTTTTTGTAATTGAAGAAGTGTTTCAATTGCAAAAGGTATGGGGCGTCCCATTTCCGGGTATTTATGCTCAACAATTGTTCCGTCAAAATCTACTGCAATAGTCATTTTATTTATTTATTATTTGTAGTTTTTTTATTCTTTTATGCCTTCCTCATCTCCTTCACTAGTTTTTAAATAACTATCGGATGGATAGCTAAAGATATATGCTGTGAAAGTAATCAACGTGAGTAGCATAAAGTTTTGATTAAACGAAAAGGCATATAGAACAATATTTAAAGTGGCTACCAAAAATAGAATGCCGAATCGTGTTATAAAAGCTTTTTTGTAAAGAGCTGTTGTGAAATTATTATCATCAGAGATTTTGCTTTTGATCATTATCGCTGAAAATAATTTTAATGCTCCTGGTATTCCTAAAAGGGTTATTAAAAGAGTATATCGTTCTAATACAATTGGTATTCCTGTCGAGGCATTAGATATATCTATCCATTTAAAGGCAAGACTGACCAAAAAGGCTACTTGAATTCCGAATGCGATATAAAACAAACGTTTTAGATTTGGTATTACTGATTTTGAGCTCATATTCTACGAAAGTTTATATGATTCACTAAATGGTGTTCTATTTAATATCGATCGTCCAAGTGTCACTTCATCGGTGTATTCTATTTCGTTACCTACAGAAACGCCACGTGCAATTATTGATACTTTAATATTTTGAGGTTCTAGCTTTCGATAAATATAGAAATTGGTTGTGTCGCCTTCCATTGTAGCACTCAGGGCTAGGATAACTTCTTTAACCTCTTTTTCTTTCACTCTATTTATTAAGCTTACTATTTCTATATCCGAGGGGCCTATTCCATCTATGGGCGATATTATTCCACCCAACACATGGTATTGTCCTTTATATTGCACCGTGTTTTCTATTGCCATCACATCTTTTATGTTCTCTACCACACAAATTATTGTGGGGTCTCGTGTAGTGTCGGCACAGATATTGCAAACCTCTCTGTCTGAAATGTTGTGGCATGAAGTACAATACTTAACCTCTTTCTTTAATGTTGTAATTGCTTCAGCAAAACTTTGCACATGTTGGTCTTCTTGGCGCAATAGATGTAGCACTAACCGAAGTGCAGTTTTTCTGCCTATTCCAGGTAGTTTTGAAAACTCGTTTACTGCACTTTCAAGAAGGGCCGATGGGTAGGGTTTATTCATTTATTTAGTTTTATATTAGTTGCAAAGATAGCACGAATGGTTTTATTTGACAAATGTAGTGAAATAAGGAGTAGTGACTAGTATGAAACCAATCTGTAAATTGAAATTAATATAAAAAACATGAAAATTCGTTTGTCTATGTGCAATAATTTTATAGCTTTGTCTATCTATTGAGAAGCTAGTTTTTAGCTCTTAATTATTTAATTATTAGAGTATAATTTATACAGTATATTAACCTCAATTATTTCACAAATTATGAAAAAGTACAATTTTAACGCAGGTCCCTGCGTATTACCTCGTCAAGCAGTTGAAGCTTCAATAGAAGCTATCCGTAATTTTGATAATACCGGTATTGGTCTTCTTGAAATTTCTCATAGAACTCCAGGTTGGGAAAAAGTTATGAATGAGTGTGTGGTTTTGTGGCGTGAATTGTTAGACATTCCCGAAAATTACAAAGTGCTCTTTTTGGGAGGTGGTGCTAGCACACAATTTTTTACAGTACCCGCAAATTTAATGAAACAAAAGGCTGCTTTCTTAGAAACAGGTGTTTGGGCAAAGAAAGCAATGAAAGAAGCTAAGTTTTATGGCGAAGTAGTAACAGTAGCTTCTTCAGCAGATAAAACATACTCATATATACCTAAAGAGTATACAATACCTATAGATGCTGACTATTTTCATATTACAACTAATAATACTATTTACGGAACAGAAATAAAAGAAGATATAGATAGCCCTATTACATTGGTTGCTGACATGTCGTCCGATATTATGAGCCGTCCTATTGATATATCAAAATATGGTGTTATATATGGTGGTGCTCAAAAGAATGTTGGGCCTGCAGGCGTTGCATTTGTTATTGTACGTGAAGACTTGCTTGGTAAAGTAGAACGTGAAATTCCATCAATGGTAGATTATCGCACACATATCAAGGGTGGCTCTATGTTCAATACTCCTCCTGTATTTCCTATATATGTAATGTATGAAACTTTAAAGTGGGTTAAGTCTTTGGGGGGTGTTGAAGAAATGCAAAAAATCAACCAAAAAAAAGCAACAATGTTATACAATGAAATTGATAGAAATAAATTGTTTGTTGGAACTGCAGCAAAAGAAGACCGCTCTCTTATGAATGTATGCTTTGTTATGAATGAAGAGCATAAAGATAAGGAAGCTG
>CAZBVD010000086.1:0-7187 GCA_964495235.1 uncultured Dysgonomonadaceae bacterium
AATGGATTCAAATAGACAGCAAAAAATAAATCGTTTAATTTTGAAAGAGTTGAGCGATATTTTTTTACTTGAAACAAAGAAAATGAGGGGAGTACTTATTTCAGTAACTCAGGTGCGTGTAACTCCTGACTTAGGAGTTGCTCATGCATATTTGAGTTTCTTCCCTTCAGAAAAAGCAAATGAGCTACTTGAAAATATTAACAGTAATATAAAAAGCATAAGGTTTGATTTAGGTAAACGTGTTGGACAACAGTTGCGTGTTATACCAAATCTAGCATTTCATTTAGACGACTCATTAGACTATTTAGAGAATATCGACAACCTGTTGAAAGATTAATTTGTTTTGAATCTACCCATATTCATAGCTAGGAGATACTTGTTTTCTAAGAAATCGCATAATGCGATAAATGTTATTTCACTTGTATCTGTTTGTGGAATTGCTGTTGCTACAATGGCTATGATTATTGCTTTGTCGGTATTCAATGGTTTTGGAGGCTTGGTTGAGACTACTTTTAGTGCATTTGACCCTGAATTGAAGATAACAACAGTAAAGGGCAAAGTCTTTGATTATCAAACAGCAAGTTTTGAGAGGGCTTTGCAAAATTCCGATATTGAGTTTATTTCAGAATCACTTGAGGATAATGTGTTGTTTAGATATAACAACAGGCAAGTGCCTGTTATCTTAAAAGGAGTTTCGGAAGACTTTAAATATTTGACCCAAATGGATAAGTTAATCATTGATGGGTCTTTTAGATTAAGAGAAGATGTAGTAGATTATGCAACTCTTGGTTCAGGATTGGCTTATACTTTAGGTGTGCGTCCTGGATATATTGATCCGATTGATATATTTGTGCCAAAGAGAAATGTGAAGGTTAATTTAGCTAATCCTTCTGCAGCTTTTGCACAGAGCAATGTTCTAATTGGAGGAGTGTTCAACTTGAATCAGCCTCAATTTGACGAACAAATGGCAATTGTGCCCATAGAACTAGCTCGAACCTTGTTTCGTTATAATAACGAAGTGTCATCTTTGGATATTAAGTTAAGAGAGGGAGCTTCTGTTCAGAAGGTGAGAAAGACCATTGCTCACCTTATAGGGAGTGATTTTTTAGTGGAAGACAGATTTGAACAGCAAAAAGAATCTTATCGGATGTTGCAGATTGAAAAATGGGTTACCTTTTTCATACTCTCTTTTATCCTTATTATTGCTGCTTTCAATGTTGTTGGTCCACTATCAATACTCATTATCGAGAAAAAAAACGATATCAAAATTTTTAAGAGTATGGGGGCAGCAGACGAAACCATTGCAAAGATTTTCTTGTTTGAGGGGTGGTTAATATCCTTTTCAGGTATTATAATTGGCGTTGTTTTAGGAGTTGCGATAAGCATTTTACAACAGCACTTTGGACTTCTTAAGTTGGGAGGTACACCTGGTGCATATTTGGTTGATGCTTATCCTGTAATAGTTAAAGCTACAGATGTGCTACTCACTTTTATTATTGTTTGTATTATTTGTGTTTCAGCTATAATTTACCCAGTACATAATCTTAAAAAACAGCTGTCAGCAAATGTTTTCAATTAAGTTGATACTTTCTTAGCTTTTTAAAATTTAAAAAAAATGAATATTGCAATAGTAGGAACAGGATATGTTGGATTAGTTTCAGGCGCATGCTTTGCCGAAATGGGTTTAAATGTAACATGTGTTGATATTGATTCTAATAAGATTGATACGCTGAAAAAAGGGGAAATTCCTATTTATGAGCCTGGTTTGAAAAGTATTGTAACTAAAAATTACGAGGCTAAGCGTTTACACTTTACAACTGATCTTAAATCTGTGATTAATGATGTTACTATTGTTTTTATAGCTGTTGGAACTCCTTCTGATGAAGAAGGAAATGCCAATTTATCTGCTGTATATTCAGTAGCTGAGTCTATTGCTGCAAATATGCAGGATTATTTATTAGTAGTAACCAAAAGCACTGTCCCTGTTGGTACAACAGCTAAAATTAAAAGATTAATATCTGAAAAGCTTATAAATAGAAACCTCGAACATATTGAATTTGATGTAGCCTCTAATCCCGAGTTTTTAAAGGAAGGTGCTGCTGTAAGTGATTTCATGAGTCCTGATAGGGTGGTAGTAGGCGTAGAAAATGACAGAGCCAAAGAGATTATGTCAAAACTCTATCGACCTTTTTTGTTGAATAATTTCAGAGTTCTATTTATGGATATCCATTCGTCTGAAATGACAAAGTATGCATCTAATGCTATGTTAGCTACTCGGATAAGCTTTATGAATGATATTGCAAATCTTTGTGAACTTGTAGGAGCAGATGTCTCGATGGTTAGGCGCGGTGTAGGTAGTGATTCGCGTATTGGGAAGAGCTTCTTGTATCCTGGTGCTGGCTATGGAGGGAGTTGTTTCCCAAAAGATATAAAGGCTCTCATTAAGACTGCTCGAGACTATGGATATCCAATGAGGATATTGCAGGCTGTTGAAGATGTAAATAATACGCAGAAAGATATTTTGTTTCGCAAATTACAATACTATTTCGATAATGAAGTTAGTGGCTTAACTGTAGCCGTGTGGGGGTTATCATTTAAGCCCGGAACTAATGATATGCGAGATGCTCCATCAATAAACCTAATTCACAAATTGCTGGAACACAATGTAAAAGTTCGTGTTTATGATCCTGCAGCTATGGAAGAGGCTAAATATTATTTTGGAGATAAAGTTGAGTATGCTACAGATATTTATGATGCTGCAAATAATGCTCATGCAATAATATTGGTAACAGAATGGAAAGAGTTTAGACTACCCAATTGGAGTATACTTGCAAAAGTTATGCAAAAGCAAGTTGTATTAGATGGTAGGAATATCTACAATGCTGATGAGCTTTCGTCTAATGGTTTTACTTATACATGTATAGGAAGAGTATAGTATTTCTATATGGAGAGTATAATGGAAAAGAGTTTTATAAATTACTCTTCATTGTCTTTTATCTCTATAAACTCTACATCTTCAGCTGAACTTGTTTCGAACTCTTTTTTCTTATAGTTTATTATGCGTTCATCTTGTGAAACAGGTTTCTCATTGTTTTGCTTGCTTCTATTTGCTCTTTTTCTTCCCCCTCCAAATATGAAACGTATAACTTTATATACCGTTCCTATTCCAAAGAGCAAAGGAAAGATGACGAATACTACAAGTATAAATATGAAAAAACTGCCCATAAATGATTCATTGTTTTATTAGAATATTCAAAGGTAATGAATACTTCAATTCCAGCGATTTGATTACAGTTATTTAACGGCCTTATTCTTTATCAATACAGAAGAGACAATAGATATTGCTATGTAAACTAGAACAGTCCATGCTAAACCTGCTATTCCCCAAAATGAGATAAAAGCAATAGCACATATGATTAAAATTAGAGGTTTCTCATTACCCTTAACTCTTATGTTCGTAAGCTTAAATGAGAACATTGGTATTTCTGAGACCATTAAAAGAGATAAACCGAGAATTAATACTAATGTCAAATATAGAATTACATTATTACTTTTTGCAGTCTCATGAACCCCATAGACATAACTAATCCAGAATAATGCGTTAGCTGGTGTTGGTAGGCCTATAAAGGAACTTGTTTGACGCTCATCTATATTAAATTTAGCCAATCTAAGAGCTGAGAATATAGGTATTAAAAATGCAAAGTAAGGGATATACGGTTTAATTATTGATAGTGATGCTGGATAGATCGTGTAATTACTAAGTAAAATAAATACAGCTATTGCTGGAGCAACACCAAAACTAACTACATCTGCAAGAGAGTCCAGCTCTTTCCCAATATCAGAATATGAATTCAATAATCGTGCAGACATTCCATCAAAGAAGTCAAATATAGCCGCTAATATAACCCAAAATACAACCCATATAAAAGCACCTTGAATACCCATAATAATGGCTATACATCCAGAAAATAAGTTTAAGGAGGTGATTGTATTTGGAATATGTTTTTTCATTACTTCGTGTTTTTGTATAAAACTCTTATTTGCTTATTTATTCTTTTTAGGTAAGTTAGCAATAAATGTTCTATTGGCCCTTACTTCTTCTCCTATTTCCACTAACACCTCACTATTTACAGGAATATAGATATCCATTCGCGACCCAAATTTAATAAAACCCAGAGGATCTCCAATATAGCAAATTTGATCGGCTTTTACATATGTAACTATTCTTCTTGCTAAAGCTCCTGCAATTTGGCTGGTAAGTATTTTATGTCCGTCAGGAGTCTCTATAACAATTATTGATCGTTCATTTTCGGTACTTGATTTAGGGAGATATGCTCCCATAAATCTTCCTTCTTTATGCGATACATGTGTTATTTTACCAGTTACAGGTATCCAATTTGAGTGAGCATTGAAAATAGTCATAAAGATTGAAATCTTTATACACTCGCAGTTTAAATGATCTTTTTCAAAAACTTTTTCAAGAGCAACCACCTTTCCGTCTGTAGGAGCATTTACACGACCTAATACTTCTCCAGAGTACACACGATTAGGTGATCGGAAGAAGTTTAGCAATAACAAAAAGATCACTATAGAGACGACGAAAATAAAGTAAGTAAAAATATTTTTAGATAAAAAGTAGAACATTCCAAAGTTGATTATAAAACCAATAAGTAATGTATATGCTAATGTTTTTCGTCCTTCTTTATGAATTCTCATTTCTAATAAATTAAATTTGTAAATTGAGGATTTTATAATTCGAGTTGTTTGTTTTAGCAAGAATCGACAGCTCATTTTGTTTGTCATTTTCATGCTCTAACTTATCTTTTATTACTCTCTTTTGGATGTGCTTTTCCCAAATCTCTTCCTTTAGGTAAGGTACAATTATAGGAGCTATTTTTTGCATTTCTGGGTAAAAGCAGCTTTCATTTTTTATATTATCTGTTATTATATCTTCTTCAATATCTAGCATAATTGCTAGATTAACTAATATACTTAAGACTAGTGAAGCACTTAATACTCCTAAAAATGAACCGAGTATTTTATTTAAAAAACTTAGCTGGAGTGCTTTAAGCGAACTATGGATGTATTTACCAATAATTTTAATACAAATAACGATGATGGCAAATGCTAAAACATAAGAAAGTACCGCTGCTATATTAGCTGAGATGTTTACTGTGTTTAATAAAAAAGGTAATACTATGTTGGCTAGTCTTCCTGCAAAGATAGCTCCTGCTGTGAGAGCTACAAGTCCTGCTAATTGCATAATGAGCCCTTTTTGTATACCTCTTATAAATGCCCCCAAAAGGACGAGTATAACTATGATATCAAACCAACTCATTCTTCTATTTTTAAATTAACTTTATTAGCAGTTATTTTTTCGTTAAGAAAAAACGATGCTAATTCTTCAAATGTTTCGGTAGAGTCAGTTGTGCAATAAACCCTAGTTTCTCCTTTAGAACATAATGAGTTAAGTGTTTTGTGCCTCCTTAAGTAGTCTTTTAAAGATTTTGCAACATATTCTCCTTGAGAAATTAACTTTATATTTGTGGGTGTATATTGTTGTATTTTCTTTAATAATAAAGGATAGTGTGTACAGCCCAATATTATTGTGTCAATATCTTTATCTTTCTCTAGAACCCTGTTTATATGTTGTTTTACAAAATAATCGGCTCCTTGTTTGTCGTACTCTTTATTTTCTACTAATGGCACCCACATTGGGCATGCTTCTGTAGATATTTTAATTCCTGGACAAAACTCTTCTATCTCTCTCTCATATGATTTAGAGCTAATAGTAGCTGCAGTTCCTAAAACAGCTATATGTTTTGTTTTAGTTATATTTTTAATAGTTTCAGCAGTTGGTCTTATAACTCCCAATACTCTTTTTGTAGAATCTATTTGTGGTAGATCAATTTGTTGAATACTTCGTAGGGCTTTTGCTGAAGCAGAGTTGCATGCAATAATTACAAGTTGACAGCCCTGTGAGAACAACCATTTTACTGCTTGCAGTGTAAATTCATAAATTAATTCGTATGATCTACTTCCGTATGGAGCTCTTGCATTATCACCTATATAAAGATAGTCATATTCAGGCATGAGTCTCTTTATCTCGGATAATACAGTTAAACCACCGTAACCGGAATCAAACACACCAATTGGACCAGGTTTAAGAGGAGATTTGTTTGTCACTATTGCTAAAGTAAAAACTTTGTTTTATTTTACTCCTAACTTCGATTTAACTAAAGAGTTAGCATCAATTGCACTTGGAGAAACAAAAACTATACCTGAATCATCTAAATCATAGATAACAGTAAAGTTTTGTTCAATACCTACAGCCTCAATTGCATTGTTTACTTTTTCCTTTATTGGTTCAAGCAACAATTGCTCATGTTCTTCGATATCCTTTTGTGCAATCTTTGTGAAGTTTTGAATTCTATTTTCTAAATCTGTTAACTCTTGCATCCTTCTCAGCTTAATGCTTTCAGCTAATTTTTCTTGATATGTAATAAAATCAGAATACTTTTTATTGTATTCATTTTGCATTATTTGAAGCTCTTGCTTGTAGTTTTCGCTGAGTGTATTTAATTTATCTGTTGCAGATATTTTGTCAGGTAAAGAGTTTATAATATCAATTGTGTTCACAAAAGCAATTTTGTTTTGCCCTTCAACGGTGCTTCCGCATACAATTGATGACAACACAAGCAAAGTTATAAAAAATCTTTTTTTCATAATTAAGTAATATGTTATATGTAATTGTGTATACTTATTTATACTCAGTGTATTGTTGGTATCTTAATCTGTCTTGTGTAGGGTGGCATTTGCTATCTTTCAATTTCAAATGCCACCTCTTTTTCAAGGTAAGATTAAATATTACAACTTCAACTGGTTATTAAAATTTACTACAATGTTTTTCTTACTTCTACTTCCTCATAAGCCTCTACAGTATCACCTACTTTTATGTCATTAAAGTTGCGAATATTCAAACCACATTCGTATCCTGCCGTTACTTCTCTCACGTCTTCTTTAAATCGTTTTAAAGACTCGAGTTCTCCTGTGTAAACAACAATACCATCACGAATCAATCTCACCTTATTTGAACGTTTAACTTTACCATCACGCACAATACATCCGGCAATAGTTCCAACTTTAGTAATCTTAAATGTTTCAAGTACTTCAATGTTTGCTGTAAT
>CAZBVD010000087.1:0-7118 GCA_964495235.1 uncultured Dysgonomonadaceae bacterium
TTGTTAAGGTGTTTGAAGAGGAGCGCGAGCTCACTGTGATGTTGCTTATTGATGTATCTGAAAGTTTAAGCTTTGGTACTTCTACTGCAATTAAGCGAAATATGCTAGCTGAAATTGCGGCTACACTTGCTTTCTCTGCAATTCAGAATAATGATAAGATAGGAGTGATTTTCTTTTCAGACAAAATTGAGAAGTTCGTACCACCTAAAAAGGGGCGGAAGCATATTTTGTATATCATTAGAGAAATATTGAGTTTTAAACCAGACAACAATCAAACAGATATTAGTATGGCGTTGCGTTATCTTACCAATGCCATAAAAAAACGGTGTACTGCTTTTCTATTGTCCGACTTTATAGATACCTCAGATTATAAACAAGCATTAAAAATTGCCAATCGTAAACACGATTTAGTGTCAGTTCAAGTATACGACAGAATGAGTACTGAGTTGAAACCTTTAGGATTGATGAAGATATTAGATCCAGAAACTGGCAATGAACAATGGATTGATACATCTTCAAAGAAAGTGCAAACTACTTATCGCAATTGGTGGATTGACCAACAAACCTATATGCAAAGTGCGTTTAAGCAAAGTTCTGTTGATAGTATTTCTGTTTCTACCGACGACGATTATGTCAAATCATTGCTGATGTTATTTCAGAAAAGGGGGTAACACAAAATAAATTAGATAATTTATAGAATAACATTGGAAAAGAATAATTACATACTTGGTGCAACTCCTATAAAAACAATCTACTTTGTATTGTTTTTATTTTTGACTACACTTTTTGTTCAAGCACAAAGAGTATCGGTAAGTGCAACTGTGCAACCTTCTGAAATTCTTATTGGAGAACATGCTTTAATCAATCTTCAGGTTATTGCACCTAAAGATAAGGAGATTCTATTCCCTATCTATCAAGACTCAATTGTAAAGGGGCTAGAAGTTCTATTAATGGGAGACCCAGATACCATCATCACCGACAATGTGAGAACCATAAATATGAAGTATTTGGTTACATCGTTCGATTCAACTTTATATTTCATCCCCTCTATGCCCGTTTCTGATGGTATAGATACTATAAAATCTAATTCATTCGGACTTAAAGTTATTGCTCCCGAGCTTAGTGACTCTACACTCGCCTATCTCGAAAAAATGAACTCTGGACAAACAGACTCCATCGATTTTGATGAGCTTCAGCTAAATGATATTAAGCCTATTCAAAAAGCACCTTTCTCATGGAAAGACTTATTGAGCTTGCTTTGGATACCCTTGATTATTCTTTTGTTACTAGCCGTAATTGGAGCAACTGTCTATTTAATAATAAGAAAAAATAAAAAAGGATTTTTCTTCACACCTCCTCCAGTATTACCTCCTCATGTGAGAGCAATGAGAAGTCTTGATAAAATAAAATCTGAAAAGATATGGCAGCAAGAGAGATACAAGGAGTTTTATACACAACTAACAGATGTGTTACGTAGGTATATTAATGAAAGATATGGTTTTAATTCATTAGAGATGACTTCCGCCGAAATTATAAGTGTAATGAGAGCTAAATCCGAAGAAGACTCTGTATATGAAAATCTGAAGCAGATTCTTACTGTAGCAGACTTAGTGAAATTTGCTAAATACAAACCGTTTATAGATGAGAATGATTTAAGTTTGATGAATTCATACTTTTTCATCAATCAAACCAAAGAAGACGAACCATTGCCAGACGATTCTTCGAAAGAGAATGTAGAAGAGACAGGACAAGAATTATCATCGGAAGATAAAAATTAATTATGGAATTTGCACACCCTTCATATTTATATTTATTACTGTTGCTTTTGCCGTTAATTGCATGGTATATTGTAAAGATATCTCGTATGCAAGCTTCATTTAAATTAGCTTCTACAGATGCTTTTAAAGAAATGCCTCGTACAATAAAAGTGTATATGCGTCATTTGCCTTTTGCACTTAGGGTTATTACAATTGCATTGGTTGTTTTTGTTTTGGCTCGTCCTCAATCTATCAATCAATGGCAAGAAACAGAGTCGGAAGGTATAGATATAGTATTAGCGGTAGATATTTCGGGTTCTATGCTTGCACAAGATTTAACCCCCGATAGATTGACAGCAGCCAAAAAAGTGGCCGCCGAATTTGTTACTGACAGATCAAGCGATAATATAGGATTGGTTATTTTTGCTGGTGAAAGCTTTACGCAATGTCCGTTAACTACCGATCATAAAGTGCTACTGAACTTGCTTAACGAAGTAACGTTTGGCATGGTGGAAGATGGCACAGCTATTGGCCTGGGGCTAGCCAACTCAGTGAATAGATTAAAGGACAGTGAATCTCAGTCTAAAGTGGTTATACTTTTGACAGACGGCACAAATAATCGTGGTCAGATAGCACCACTAACAGCTGCTGATCTAGCTCGCTCATATGGTATAAGGGTTTACACCATTGGGGTAGGAACACAAGGAGTAGCACCCACTCCTGTTCAAACTCCGTTTGGAATAAAAATACAAAATGTAGAAGTTGATATTGATGAAAAAACATTAACCGAAATTGCTTCTATTACAGGTGGTCAGTATTTTCGTGCCGAAGACAATGAGGGTTTGAGCAATATATATGATGAAATTGATGAAATGGAAAAGTACTTAATCAATGTTCAAAATGTAACACGCAAGCAGGAACTGTATCTGCCTTTTGCATTGTTAGCATTGGCCCTTATATTTATTGAGTTTATATTACGCAGAACTTGGTTAAGGAGCATTCCTTAAAGGAAGTAATGAGTAAGGTTTTTTCTGTGTTTAAATGTACTAAATTATAATCCTATTTAGGATATAGAAAAATAAATTATGTTTCGATTTGCACATCCAGAGTATTTGTATTTATTTATTGCACTGCCTTTAGTGTTTGCAATTTATATTTATTTGAATATAAAGAAACGAAAAGATGTTTCTAAAATAGGTACGCTCGATTTGGTTAAGCAAATGATGCCAGAGCTGTCGTTGAAACGTTCTTATCTTAAGTTTTGGATTGTTTTTGCTGCATTGGTATTGGGTGTTGTGTTGGTTGCAGGACCACAATTTGGGACAAAGGTAGAGACAGTAGAAAAGAAAGGTATTGAATTGGTTATTGCCATTGATGTTTCTAACTCTATGTTGGCACGAGACGTAAAGCCAGATAGGCTAAGTAGGGCAAAACAGATTTTATCGCGTATTATTGATGCGCGAAAAGAGGATAAAGTAGCCTTAATAGTCTTTGCTGGAGAAGCTTATGTGCAAATGCCTTTGACATCTGACACGCAATCGGCTAAACTATTCCTTAACTCTATTGATCCTAGCTTGGTGCCTGTGCAAGGAACTGTTATTAGTAAAGCTATTGAACTAGGTATGAATTCTTTTTCTAGTGATAAGAATGTTGAGAAAGCTATGATTTTAATAACAGATTCAGAAGATCACGAAGGCGATGCTATAGATATTGCTAAAAAAGCTGGTGATGCCGGAATTATGGTAAATGTTATTGGCATAGGGTCGGTGAGTGGAAGTCCTATCCCCGAATCGCAGTATAGCAATAGCTATAAAACAGATACTGAAGGGAACATTGTTGTAACTAAGCTAAATGAAGAGATGGCTCGCGCAATAGCTATAAATGGTAAAGGTTTGTTTGTTCAAGCCGATAATACCAATGCTGCAATGAACGCTTTGGAAACAGAGTTAGACAAACTACAAAAAAGAGATTTAGGAGGCTTAGCTTATTCAGATTACGATGAGAAGTTTCCTATTGTTGCTTGGATATTATTAGTAGTTTTGATAATTGAAGTGTGTATCTTTGATAAGAAAAATAGGATATTTAGGAACGTTCGAATTTTTAAAAGATGAAAATAAAACTAGTTATATTGCTCATTTCAATAGTGTCTGTCTTTTCGCTTACTGCTCAAAAAGCAGTGAGAAAGAATATTAAACAGGGCAATAAATCATATAATGAGCAAAAATACGAACAAGCAGCCACAAAGTTTGAAGAGGCCATTAAAATAAATCCTAATGCTCCTGAGGCAAACTTTAATTTAGCAAATACTCTTTATAAACAGAAAGAGTGGGATAAATCGATAGAACAACTGCAGCATTATCAGTTGATAGAAAAAGAGAATGAGCAGCAAATAGCTGCAAGTTGGTACAATATGGGTAATGCATTGCTTCAGAAAAAAGATCTTCAGAATTCGATGGAAGCATATAAAAATGCTCTTAGAATAAATCCTGAAGACGATGAAGCACGTTATAACTTAGCTGTAGTGCAGAAAATGATTAACGACGAAGAGGAAGAACAGCAAGAACAGAAACAAGATCAAAAAGAGGATAATCAACCTGACTCTCCCGAACAACAGCAAAATCAAAAGAAAAAGCCCGAAGAGCAAACAGAACCTGAGCAGATGTCGCGTGATAATGCTAGACAGATATTACAAGCAATAGAGCAAGATGAAAAAGAGACTCAGAAACGGCTTAACGAAATGAAGGCTGAAGAACGCAAACAAAAAGCGCAAGAAAACAGACGTCAAAACAAAGATTGGTAGTTTTTTAAATAGCTATAGCTGTAAACAAAAAGCGACTTAATAATTTGGAATAACTTCAAATAGATATGAATTACAAAAGAATCAGTTTATATATAAAAATATTTTCACTTCTGTTCCTTTTACAAAGCAACTCTTTGTTTGCTCAAGAAGTTATTTTTAAGGCATCAGCCCCAAAAGGTGTTGTTAAAAACGAACAGTTTCGCTTGACTTATACGCTAAATAAAGAAGGTAAAGAACTCAGACTACCTTCTGATATGGATGGTTTTGAGGTGTTGTTTGGCCCATCCGTGTCGTCTAGTTACAGTACACAGATAATTAACGGAAAATCTACCTCTCAGAGTTCTTTTTCATATACGTATATCTTATCTGCACCAGAAGAAGGTAGCTTTACTATTGGTCCGGCATCTATTATTGTTGATGGAAGCAACTATAAATCGAACTCGGTTCAAATAAATGTATTTCCACCCGATAAGGCAGTTAATAAATCTCAGTCTAATCAAAGTTCTTCATCTTCGTCATCAACTGAAATAAAGAAAACCGATGCTTTTATTCGTGCAATAGTTTCTAAAAATAGAATTTATGAGCAAGAAGGTTTTATGGTTACATTTAAATTGTATACCACTTTAGATGTTGTGAACTTTGGAAGAATAGAGTTTCCTGAGTTTGAAGGTTTTTTAGTTGAAGAGCTTGATATACCCTCAAATCAGCAGTTGCAATTAGAGCATTATGATGGGCGAAATTATTATACTGCCGATCTTCGTAAAACATTGCTTTTTCCACAGCGATCAGGCAAAATGACCATCCCTAGTGGTAGATTAGAAATGATTTTCTCAGTCCCATCTGGAAAAAAAGTTTCAAGTTTTTTTGGAATGCAAGAGGTCAATGTAGATGTGAAAAAAACTATGATTACAAACCCTGTAACCATAAGTGTAAATGCTTTGCCAGCGGGGAAGCCTGCTAGCTTTAAAGGTGCTGTAGGCTCGTTTACATTTAAACCAACTATTAGCGCTCAAAAAATAGCTGCAAATGAACCTATAACCCTATCCCTTGAAATATCAGGTACAGGTAATCAAAAGTTAATTCAGAACCCCGAAGTTGAATTTCCTACCAACTTTGAATTGTATGACCCAACAATTGAAAACAATCTCACTGCTGTGTCAAATGGTTTTAAGGGAACTAGAAAGATTGATTATTTAGTTATACCTCGCTACGAAGGTGACTATTCTATTCCTCCTATAGAGTTTTCTTTTTTTGATATTAATAGTCAATCTTATAAAACATTTAAATCGCCCTCTTATTCACTCACCATACTAAAAGCAAATACAAGCACAGCAGCTACAGCCTCTATTTATGTAAATCAGCAAGAGGTAAGGATAGAACAAGATATTAGATATATAAAAACAGAAAGTCCAACGTTTATAAATACAGATAACTTCTTTTTAGGATCGTGGGGATATTGGCTGTGGTATGTAATTCCTTTTGTTTTGTTATGTGTTTTTTTTATTCTATACCGCAAACAGATGAAACTGAATACTAACATCTCTCTGGCTCGTAATAAACGAGCCAATAAAGTTGCTAAACGTAGATTGAAAAAAGCTGAAAGTTATTTGAAGAAACAAGACAAAGAGGGTTTTTACAATGAAGTGCTACAAGCCTTGTGGGGTTACTTTAGCGATAAACTGTCTATCCCTGGTGCAAATCTTACAAGAGGTAATATTGGAGCAGAGCTTTCAAGCTATGGGGTGGATAAAGCTCTTACAGATGAGTTTATGAAAATATTAGATACGTGCGAATTTGCACGTTATGCTCCAGTAGAATCATCAGCTGCGATGGACGAAGTTTATCAAGAAACGAGTGATGCAATTGGGAAAATGGAAAACATTTTAAAATCAAAAAAATAACATGATGCGACGTAACTATATATTATTTGCTTTTACTATTTGTTTTTTCAGTTTTGGATTACTGCAAGCACAAACCACCTCAGACTCTATTTCTGATATAGTAGAAAGCAATGTCATTATCGCCGAGAACGAAGCTGACTTAGCATATAGAAATGACAAGTTTGCTGAGAGCATTAAGTTATATGAGGCTCAAGTAGCAAAAAACAAATTAATCAATCAAGAATCTGCTCAGCTATATTATAATCTGGGTAACGCTTATTTTAGAGACAATCAAATAGCCAAAGCCATAGTTAACTATGAAAGGGCACTATTATTAAATCCAGGTGATAGTGATATAAGACATAATTTACGTTTTGCAAAAACACGTATTGAAGATAAGATAGATAGTGCTGATAATTTCCTCATAAATAGATGGATTGGTAGTATTCAAAACTTATACAGTGCTAATATGTGGGCAATTATCGGAATTGTTCTTTTCCTATTGCTTATAATAGCTATAGGTGTATATATGGTTTCTACGCGAATATCTTTAAGAAAGGCCTCCTTTTATAGCGGCCTTGCATTACTTTCATTGGTAATAATAACAAACATATTTGCTTTTAAACAAAAGCACAAAATTGCAACTCGTTCAACGGGTATAGTTATGTCAGCTTCAGTTTC
>CAZBVD010000088.1:0-7097 GCA_964495235.1 uncultured Dysgonomonadaceae bacterium
CATAAGGTTGGTTCACGTAAATAGGAGTGCCAAAGCCTTGAACTTCCCAATTGCCTGGAACTTTAATGTCGCTCCACGATTGTGCATCAAACTTCATATTGTAGAAGTCTTTCATTGGGCGTTCGCTAAAGTTTTCGCTGTAGTGAAACTTCCATATGCCATTTAATAGCAGTACATTGCTGCCTTTTGATGAGTAAGATGCATCTTTTGCATCGCTTTTATTTGTGAACGAAAAGAAACTACTTCTTGGTGGTAGTTTATTGATGCTTACCAATTTTGGATTGGTAATTTCTGCATAGCGATTCTCCTGATTTTGTGCTAGGACTGAGAAGCTAATCAAAGCCATTAGCACAAAGAAGAGATTTGTCTTCATTTTTTTCATTTGAATTTGTTTTGAAGGATTAAGACGTTATCAGTTTTCAGTTAAGTGTATTTGATACAAAGATAAAATAATATTGGAATATTAAGCTAAGAAACAGGAGCCAAAAGAACAAATGATCTTTCAATCAGCTTTATATATCTGTTTAGCTTTGAGGATTCAAGTTTTTGAGAAAAAAACATTTTGAAAGATGGCGTAAGTTTCAACTACATTTCCAACATTTTTGTTCCTACTTTTAATAGTTGAATAGCTAATTCTCTGTGTTCAGTTAATTCATTAAAGATTGTGTCTTCAGCTAAAACGCCGTGCGACATTTCTTCTGGACTAGGGAATCCTTCTTGGTTTGATGCTTCAAAATCTTTCCTCCACTCTTCTCCCATGTAGTATTTGATTAAATTGTTGAACAAAGGCATTTTGTCTTTCCAATCTTCTAAAGCATTTTCTAAGTTTCGCAATGCTTTACTCACCTCATTAAAGGTATTCTCCATTGTTTCTATTCGTTGGCGTTGAGATTTCTCCATATATTTAAAGTTTAGGTTCAATCTAAAAATAGATTTTTTCTGTTATATGTCATCTGTTTATAACTTGCAGTATATTGTAATATTGCACTGTTCAATATAAGTAACCTTGTTTAAGGTAAGGCATTATAAGGCAAATTAGTATTAGGTTTTGAGTCATCAATAGATATAATACTATCAACAATAAATTTTGTGAAGCCTCGCCATGGGATGGGAGCAAAGTATTCTTTATAATGTAGTTGTACATTTTTACCACTGGCAAGCATTAACTCCTTAGCAAGTTTTTCGTTAGTTATTGAAAACTCAAATTGATTTGACTGGAATCCTTCGGGTTTGTCAGCTCTAAATCCTGTTTGAATTAATTTGCCTTCGTATGTTTTAAATACAACACCTTTGTGAACTAAGTAATTCAACTCTCCTGACTTTACACCCGTTCCGAAAACGAAGTAGTATCTTACAAAAACAAATATCCCAAGCGCAAGAATTAAGAATAATATGATATATCTTTTCGCTTTTGATTTCTTTTTTGGAGTTTTATATTCTTTCATGACGTTATGTGTTATAATGTTTTTTTGAAACTTATTCAGTTTAAGAGTCTTTCACCTTATTAAACGTGTATAAGGCATAAAGAGTTTTTAGTTTGTTCCTATTATTGCATATTGTTTGCTCTATATCGTTTTATTGTGCTTGTTTTTTCTCATTTAGGTAATAACTAAGTTTAGCACAATAGAAATAGTTATTTGAACAGTATATTCTCCTAGAAAATATGTAGATTTGTCAATCAGAACAGATGGACTATTAAAACAACTAGCCCGCAAAACATTAGAAAGATCTCAAACATAAATATAGACTAATCTAATTTTTTATTATTACAAATACTTTAAATTGTAGAAGCATGAACAAATTCTTTTTAGTAGCAAGTGTGCTACTTGCATCATTCTTTTTGAATGCGCAGAGCGAAACAGAGGGCTATAATTTTACAGTTGTAAAAGAAAACCCTATTACAAGTATTAAAAACCAAGCTAACTCGGGCACTTGCTGGAGCTTTGCGGGTGTTAGTTTTTTAGAGTCGGAACTATTGAAGATGGGTAAGGGTACACATGATTTGTCTGAAATGTACATTGTGCGTCGCAATTATGAAGACAAGGCTGTGAAGTATACGCGTTTGCATGGGCATCTTAATTTTGCAGGAGGTGGTTCGTTTGCCGATGTTATTGAAACAATAGATGACTATGGTGTAGTTCCTGAAAGTGAATATCACGGTCTTGAGTATGGCGAGAATAATCATAAGCATGGCGAAATTGATCATCTTTTGAAGTCTTACATGACTGGTGTGATAGCTAATAAAAACAAGACTCTCAGTCCGGTTTGGTTTAAAGCTTACAATGGTATTTTAGATACCTATTTTGGTGAAAAACCCACTAGTTTTAAATATAACGGAAAGTCTTATACTCCACAAAGTTTTGCAACTGAGTTGGGTTTAAAATCAGACAACTATGTATCGTTGACCTCTTTTACTCATCACGATTTTTACACACAATTTCCTATTGAAATACCCGACAACTGGCGTTGGTCAAATTCTTACAACCTGCCTTTAGATGAGTTTATAGAGGCAATAGACAATGCGCTAATGAATGGCTACACAGTAGCATGGGCAACAGATGTAAGCGAGATTGGCTTTTCGCGAAGTGGTATTGCCATTGTTCCCGATTTAGAATCTACTGAGAATGCTGGTAGCGATCAAGCACAATGGTTAGGCTTGACTCCTGGTGAAAGAACAAACGAAATTCGCAGCAAGATTGGTAAAGAGGTTTTAAAAGAAAAATCAATTACACAAGAAGAACGTCAAGTTGAATACGACAATCACAAAACAACCGACGACCATGGTATGCATATATATGGTATTGCAAAAGACCAAAATGGCAACAAGTTTTACATGGTTAAAAACTCTTGGGGCGAAACAGGACCATACGACGGTTTTTGGTATGCATCTGAAGCTTTTGTTAAATTCAAATCTACCAACGTAACTATTAACAAAGCAGGTTTGCCAAAAGCTATTGCTACTAAGTTAAACGTAAAATAAGAAACAATTGATTATGCTCATTTCTCAACTATACAATATATTTAAGCAACATCCAACAGTAACTACCGACTCAAGAGTGTGTCCCGAAGGTGCAATGTTTTTCGCACTCAAAGGGCCAACTTTTAATGGCAATAACTATGCTGAATCGGCTATAGAAAAGGGTTGCTCTTATGCTGTTGTTGATGAATGGGACGATAACAAAATACGGCCTGAGCACATCATCTTGGTAGATGATGTGCTCACCGTTTTACAACAATTAGCCAACTATCATCGTAAAACATTTAAAACTCCTGTTATTGGTATAACAGGAACAAATGGTAAGACAACCACTAAAGAGTTGACAGCAGCTGTTCTCTCAAAAGAGTTTAAGGTGCTTTATACACAAGGCAACCTTAATAATCATATTGGAGTGCCACTCACGCTTTTGTCAATGACTAAAGAACATGAGATAGCTGTAATTGAAATGGGTGCAAGTCATCCAGGCGATATAAAAGAGTTGTGCGAAATAGCAGAACCTAACTTCGGACTCATTACTAATGTGGGTGTTGCCCATATAGAGGGGTTTGAATCTGTAGAGAATGTGGTGAAAACGAAGAGGGAACTGTTCGATTATTTAGAGCTGAATGATGGTAAGATTTTCTTAAATAGCGCATTGAAAGATGTAATGAATCCTTCACCCAATACAAGTGTGAATATATATGGGAAAGACGATTCATCTCTTTTTGTTTCCGGATCTATATTGTCCAACTATCCATACTTGGAGTTTGAGTGGCAGTTTTTTGATAATAAGCATCAAGTAAAAACTCACTTGATAGGAGAGTACAATATGGACAATGCACTGGCTGCAATAACTATTGCTAGCTTTTTTGGTGTCAACTCTGTGTTTATAAATGATGCACTAGAAGCATACATACCTAAAAATAGTCGCTCGCAGTTTGAGAAAACTGAAAAGAACACACTTGTTATTGATGCCTATAATGCCAATCCTACTAGCATGAAGGCTGCATTAGATAGTTTTGTAAACTTTCCACTATCGCCTAAAGCATTAATATTAGGCGAAATGCGTGAGCTGGGTGGCGTGAGTCAAACAGAACATCAACAACTTGTTGATTTGATTGATGCATATTCCTTTACTAAAGTATATTTAGTTGGAAGTTCTTTTAAAGAGTTAGATACAAATTTCCCAGTTTACGATAATGTGGGTGAGTTGATAGAGGAGTTTTCCTCCAATCCATTGCTAAACCATTGTATCCTCATAAAAGGTTCAAACGGAGTGCAGCTTGATAAAGTGGTGGATATCTTATAAACCATATAATTCACGTTTTTAGCTTTGTGCAGATGCTAGGCCTCGAACTCTGCCGATATAGGTCACTATTTCAAGGAGTTTGGAACAAAGCAGATGCGTATATTTCGACAAGCTCAACAACCGCACTTCGACAGGCTTAGTGACCAGATAAAAACGAACACAGCCCAAAGTGGGTATCTATATCAAATTGAAAGTGTTTGGTATGTTGTTGATTATAAGTTGTATAGTGTGTGTGGATTTGAAGCGTGATGAATAATGTGGGTTATAAACCTATCAATTGCTACTAAACGTTACATCTAGCACAACAATTTCAGACTTTGTCCCAATTCTATATTGTGGCCCCGACAATCCTACACCAGAACTCACAAATACATGTGTGTTCCCTTTTTGTTTATATCCGCTCGATACTTCAAACATTAAGCGGGTGAGAATATTGAAGGGGAATATCTGTCCATCGTGCGTGTGTCCGTAAAGAGCAATATCCGCTCCATTTTCCATTTCCTCATTTAAGTTATCGGGTGTGTGGTTAAGTACAATCATTGGCATGGAAGTGTCAACACTTTGCTGCTCAATAATTGTCTTCAAATCAGCACGAGGTGAGTATACATAATCTTCTCTTCCTACAATATAAAATGCATTGTTTATTAATACTGCCGAGTCTCTAATCATTTTGATGTTGGCATCATTGTTGAGCCAATTAATTTTGGCTTCGGCTTGATATCTGAATTCATGATTTCCCGTGCAACCATATACTCCATATGGAGGGTTTAGTCTTAGAAATTCTTCATGCGTTTTCTGATTGGTAAGTGGATTGATTTCTGCATCCACAATGTCTCCCATAAAGACAACCAAATCTGGCTCTTGCTCCATAATTAAATCTACATATCGTTTGGCATATCGTCTGTCAATTAAATAGCCCAAGTGCAAATCGCTTATTGCAACTATTCGCATAGAGGAAATATTGCCAGCACTTTTGTTAATAGTAATTTCCTGCTTAGTAATTACAGGATACCTAAATTTAAGGCTACCCACATACATAATGGCGGCAATAGATAAAGTGGTGACAGCAAAAAACACGGCACCCGAAGTGCGAGGGTTGTCATTAAGATAATTGCCTAAGAAGGGTTTCCTCCTATTTAAATAAAGGGTGAGGTCTATTATTAACCACATAACAGTTAAGTAAAATATAAACACCATCCAGGTTGACCCCATCAACCAGAGAAATCTCACAATATGTACCGGGAGAATAGGGTAGAGTAGTAGTCCGGTAAGATATAGCGTAAACTCTATTATAAAAAATGATGCAAATATAGCACGCCATGTTTTCTTCTCTTCCAAAAGCCTTAGTCCTTTCAAGAAGATATATACGTTTATTGAAAGATGCACAAAAAGAGCGTAGAAATATACAGTCATACCGCTTTATGTTTTATGGTTGTTTGTGAACTATATCAAATACTACATATTCAGATTGTGTTCCCAATCTGAACTTCCCACCCCAAATTCCTAACCCCGAAGATACATATATTTTTGTTAATCCTTTTTCAATCATACCATGAGCATTCTCAAATATAGCTTCTACAACTAATGAGAATGGAAATATTTGTCCTTTGTGTGTGTGACCCGAAAACTGAAGGTCGATGTTTTGATTCTCAGCTTTTGCTAAGTTGCTAGGCTGATGATCTAGGAGTAGTTTAAAATTGTTGTGGTCTATACCATTAACAATACTGCTCAGAGATTTTCTATCGGAGTTCGACACATCGTCACGACCAATCAACAGCAAGTTGTCTGTAACCATAAATGAAGTATCCTCTAAAACTTTGATGTTAGATTTTTCATGAAAGTCAATACTTTTTTGTTTTCCCGCTATATGCTCATGATTTCCCAAGCATGCATACAAGCCCATGGGAGCTTCAAGTTTTCGGAGTATTTTGTCTAATCCCATGTGCTTAATTAGCTCTATATTGTTGTCAACCAAATCGCCACCAAAAACAATAATGTCGGGTTTTTCAGCATTGATAATTTGCACCCATTCTTGCAGCTCTTCTGCACCAATGGTGTATCCTAAATGCAAGTCGCTTATGCCAACAATCCTTATTGGTTTTTGATTGGGAGATAGTTTTGTAGTTTCAATATTAAAATGCACCCTTCTTTTCTTGTGGTAATTAATGTTGCCAATAAACAAAAGCCCAAGTACGCCGCCAGCTATCACAGCAAACGATATATAATTATGATGTGTGAGTCCATACAAAAACTCATTATCTACGAAATGGAATATCTTGTTAGAAAACTTAAACAAATCAATTGCTGCAAATATTAAAATAAAATAGGCAAACCCAATTATCCAAGCTGTACCAATGCGATACATTAGCGCACCAGTTGTGAAAGATAAACTTTTGTGAAGTGGGAAAAACATAAAAAGAGAACCAATGCAAATTGTGATAATTATGATAAAAGCAATTCTAACTATTGTGTTTGCTGGAATCAATTGATAGAGACGCAATGCTACATAGTAGTTTGCGGCTAGTAAAACAAGTAGTATAGTGATAAAAAAAGTAGTTTTCATTAAAAATATATTTGTTGTTTGTTATAAACTTAAAAAGAAACTAACCCATAAAGGAACAGAAAAATCTATTATAATACCATGAAAAAGTGCTATAATCACAAAGTCTGTACCAGAGTATTTGCTGATAATGGGTAGGGTTGTGTCCATTGTGGTAGCTCCTCCAGCACATATGGGTGCTAAGTTTCCAAAGTATTTAACAATCCATGGAGCAAGCAGTAGAACAAAGAACTCGCGTATAATGTTTGCCA
>CAZBVD010000089.1:0-7042 GCA_964495235.1 uncultured Dysgonomonadaceae bacterium
ACTTACCTCTTCTTTAGTTTTTTCCCATGTGTCTTCGGAGCTGTTTTGAACCTTGTCAATATTTTTCTTATAATCATCTCTCAATTTCTCCAATTCTGTAATACTTCTTTGGTAAGTAGCCTTTGTTTCAGCCGAAATGTTGTCTCCGGCTCTATCCAATTCGGCTTTCATTTCATCAATTTCATCATTGATGTCTTCCAATTCTTCATTGGCATCATTTAAAAACTTTTCCTTTTGAGAGTAAGTGTAGTTCTTAAAGTCTCTCATATCCTCTTCAATTTCTTGCCTAATCTCTACAATATTCTCTTGGAGGTCTTCTCTTGCTTCCTCCTGTTTTGTTTTATTTGTACAAGAAACCAGTACAAATAGTGATGCAAACGCAAATGTTAGAATCGATCCAAATAATCTTCTTTTTTTCATATTCTGTTTTGTTTAAAAGTTATACTTTGAATCTATATAACATTTTCTTACCATAGATTGTTCTAACTCATAGCCTATTATAGAGAAAAAGAAGCGTTTTTTTATTTTACAGCTACACAAATTCATAATATTTATACATCCATGTGTACTTATTGAATCATCTCTAAGAAGGCTTGCTCATCAATAATCTCTACCCCCAGCTTTCTGCCTTTCTCCAACTTAGCAGGCCCCATATTATCGCCTGCAAGAATATAGTCTGTCTTCTTAGAGATAGAGCTCGTGTTTTTACCACCATGCTGTATAATCATCTCCTTATACTCATCTCTTGAGTGAATAGAGAAGACTCCACTTATCACAATTGTTTTACCTTCAAGCTTATCGGTTTTCAAAGAGAGTACATCTTCACACAAAGCAAACTGTAAACCATGGGCTTGCAAACGATTAACTATATCCAACTGAGTTTCATTGCTAAAAAAGTCAACTACACTTTGAGCTATTCGTTCCCCTATTTCGTCCACACTTGTTAGCTGTTCAAAAGTGGCCGCTTTAAGCATATCTATATTCGGAAATGCATGCGCTAATTTACTGGCAACTGTTTCGCCAACAAACCTTATGCCAAGAGCAAACAATACACGCTCATAAGGCCTTGATTTTGACCGACCAACACTCTCAAGAAGATTATTAGTGCTGGTTTCGCCCCATCGCTCCAGATTAATTATATCGTTATATGTCAATGCATACAAATCGGCAACATCGCTAATCAACCCCTCATCAAACAACAACGAAATAGTTTCAGGCCCAATTGTAATATCCATGGCCCTACGAGCCACAAAGTGTTCAATACGACCTTTTATCTGTGGAGGACATCCAGTAATATTAGGGCAATAATGAGCAGCTTCGCCCTCATCTCTTCTAAGAGGAGTGTTGCAAGCAGGACAATGAGTTGCAAAAAAAACCTTTTCGCCCACTCCATCTCGTGCATCTTTATCTACAGCTGTTATCTTAGGAATTATTTCGCCTCCTTTCTCTACATATACCCTATCGCCAATGTGCAAATCTAACGCCATTATAGCATCCTCGTTATAGAGCGATGCTCTTCTTACAGTAGTGCCCGACAGCAGCACAGCCTCAAGGTTTGCAACAGGTGTTACTGCACCCGTTCGTCCTACTTGATAGGTAACCGACTCTAATGTAGAGACAGCCTGCTCTGTACTAAACTTATAGGCAATAGCCCATCTGGGGAATTTTGAAGTGAACCCTAAGTTTCTTTGTTGTTGCAAAGAGTTTACTTTCAATACAGCACCATCTGTTGCCACTGGCAGATTTATCCGCTCCACATCCCAATGTGCTAAAAACTCAAACACCTCTTGCAGTGTGGTGCATTTTCTGCTGGTCTTCGATACCTTCAAGCCCCAATTGCTGGCAATTGCTAGGTTTTCGAAATGATTGTCGGCAGGCAATTCTTCACCCATTACAAAGTAAACATAAGAATCGAGCTTTCTAGAAGCTACAACCTTTGGGTCTAATAGTTTGAGTGTACCCGAAGCCGCATTACGAGGATTGGCAAATGGTGCTTCGCCTTGTTTTTCACGCACTTTGTTCAACTCGTCAAACACACTAAACGGCAATAATATTTCGCCACGTGCTTCTATATATGGTGGTATATTGTTGCCTCTCAAAATAAGTGGCACACTGCTAATGGTTCGCACATTATCAGTAACATCATCTCCTTGCCTGCCATCGCCACGCGTAAGGGCTTGTACTAATTGCCCATTTTCGTAAACAAGCGAGATGGAAGTTCCATCAAACTTTAGCTCACAAACTATTTCAAAGTCTTCGTTTAAAACCCTCTTCACACGGCTGTAAAACTCTGTTACCTCTTCGTGCGAATAGGTGTTTTGCAACGACAACATTGGATAGCGATGAGCAACTTGCCTAAAACTTGTGTTTATATCACTGCCCACACGTTTGGTGGGTGAGTTAGCATCGTCATACTCTGGATACTCTTCCTCAAGGTCTGCCAGCTGCTTCATCAACGAGTCGAACTCGAAATCCGAAATCTCGGGTTGCGATAATATATAGTATTTATAGTTGTGGTCGTGTAGCTGATCTCTCAGCTTATCTATAAGTTCTTTTGGTGTTTTCATTTTGAAAATAAATTCATTAATGGGAAAATAGTTTCTGAATACTTTAGGTTTTTCCCGTTACTATTAATAACTATAGTTGATGCAACAGTTTATCTAATAACAGATCTAATTTCTATTTTGCAACTAAAATAAGGAACAAAGATAACCGATTTAGTCTAAATATATAGAATCATCGATGAGACTATGAATTACAGCTTCTTGTTTTGCCATTTACCATACTTTAAATATAGGAATGAAGATGACATCAAGAAAAACCAATATATATGCTCAGAAGTCCAGCAAACTGAAACTGATGATTGCAAGTAAATAATAATCCACCACATATATGATAAGTAGAAAGTGAGCGTTAAAATCTCAAACATTAAAGCAGTTCTTGTATTGCCTGTTCCGGATACTGCATTGAAGAATACCGAACCAACACTAAATATGGGCAACAATGTAAGCAACACATACATGGGTGGTATTGTTTCGGCTATAAGCATTGGGTCGTTTGTGTATATATGTATGAGTGCACGTGGAAACAAAAACACCATTAGCATTATAGCAGCAGTTATTGCTAAACTTATTTTTGTTACTCGTCCTAATAGGTTTAACACTTCTGATTGCCTCCCAGCTCCAATTGTGTTACTCACCATTGTATTTGTGGCAGAGCCAAGAGCTTGAGCAGGAAGAATAAGAACAGTGTAGAAACTCCGCACTATATTGGAAATTGCCAGGGGCCGCTCGCCAAGCTTCTCTATAAACACAAAAAAGAGCAACCACACAACTACAGACAGAAGATATTGAGCCATCATAAACACTGAAATGCTCAACACTTGCCTTACAACCGACAGTTGTATACGAATCTTCTTAAAGCCATATTTATCTAAGTCAACTGTCTTTAAAGTGTAAATGATAAAGAAAAGAGTAGATACCAACTCAGAGATAACTGATGCCAATGCAGCTCCTGCAATTCCCATTTCGGCAAATCCGAAATGTCCGAAGATAAGCAGGTAATCGAATAGTACGTTGGTCAACGCCATAACAATAGCATTGTAAGTAAGAATTTTAGTCCCCGCAATGCCAATATAGAAAGCGCGAAACATTGTGTTGGTAAAAGCAAATATGAGCCCGTAAAAGCGCCAATCAAGGTATTCCTTTACTGCTGACGTAACCTCCTTCGAATCAAAAAGATAGGGTAACCATTCATTTGAAACATATCCCATAATAGGAATCAACAGAATTGCTGCAGGTATCAACACTAAGAGCCCTTGTACAACAATATCACTGATTTGATGGTAGTTTTTTTCGCCATTTCGCCTGCCTATAAGTATTTGGCTACCCATACTATAACCAAAACCAAGTGTAAAAACAGCAATGTAGAAAATACCAGCCAAAGCAGAAGCTCCTAACTCTACCTCGCCTACCCGGCCAAGAAAAGCTGTGTCTATTACCTGAATTATATTTTGAGCCAAAAGGCTTAAGAAAATTGGGTAACTTATTTTCAGAATGTGCTTATTGTTGTACATAAATAGAGAAAGTGAAGCATAAATGATGCAAATCAACTAAAAGTTGCAGATATATGGAAATCTAACAACAACTATTATTGAAATAAGTTTCAAAAGTAGACGTCTCTTTGCAGAGCATATCATATAATATGCTAAATATCAGCAAAAAAGAAAATAGAAGGCAAAATATTTTGCCGTTATCTAATTTTTTTTTATTATCTTTGCAATGAAACAATTTATTATACAACAATGAATAAAAAGAAAATACTGTTTATTACTCAAGAAATCTGTCCGTATTTACCCGAAACACCACAATCAACTGTTTGCCGTAATTTACCTCAACTAATTCAAGAAAAAGGTCACGAAATTCGCACATTTATGCCGAAATTTGGGAGCATAAATGAACGAAGAAACCAACTTCATGAGGTAATTCGCCTATCAGGTATGAACTTGATTATTGATGATACTGATCACTCATTGATCATTAAAGTTGCTTCTATACAAGCAGCTCGCATGCAAGTTTACTTTATAGATAACGAAGATTATTTCCATAATAGAGAAACTACTGTTGACAAAGACGGTGTAGAATACGATGACAACGACGAACGAAGCATATTTTTTGTAAGAGGCGTTATGGAAACCATCAAAAAACTAAGATGGGTACCCGATATCATTCATTGTCATGGATGGATGTCTGCTTTAGCTCCTATTTTCATTAAAAAAGGATATGCAGACGACCCCAACTTTAAGGACGCAAAAGTTATTTACTCTCCATATGACGATGTGTTTGAGAAACCTTTTAAAGAAAACGTTGCAGACAAATTGAAGTTTGAGGGAATTGATGACGATGTTATCGAAAGAGTTAAACAACGAGGAGTAATGGACTATAACAACCTCACAAAATTGGCAATTGAATACTCTGACGGAGTTATTCAAGGTGGCGAAACTATTTCTCCTGAAATAGTCGATTTCATAAAAGAGCAAAACGTTAAGTTCCTTGCAAAAGATGAAGACTTTGAAACATTCGTTGAAAACATAGATGAGTTTTATGAAAAACTAGATGCTTAATCGTTTTTAAACATTTAGCACACAAACATAAAAAAGGTAGCTTTCTCAATAGGAAGCTACCTTTTTCATCTTTTTATGTTGCTACTCAAGAACTCTGTCATGAAGAAAAAAAGAAGAACATTAAACACCTATATATTCTAAATAATCATTTGAAGCACAATCAAGTTTTACAAATATCTTTAAAAAATTGAAGAAAGCTCAATAAAGATGTTCCTTTACAACTATTTTTTCTGATATTTGTGCATAAAATATTATTTCAACATATAATGAAGCATAAAAACATACTTTATATCATCCTTCTTTCAATAATAACACTCCTATACGCGTGCGATGATTCACTGAAAAACTTAGGGTTTACTATACAACCAGAAACTGACCGAATTACAGTTGGAACAGATTCACTCTTTGTAAAAGCAAAAACTGTTTCAGTAGAATCTTTACTACCCGAGGGAATGTTTGCCAAAACAAAGAACCCCGTGTTAGGAGAATATATCGATCCTGTTTTTGGTACAACTAAAGCTGACTTTGTTGGTGAGTTTTATTATCCCGAAGGAAAAAACTTCCCCGATAACGTAACCATAGACTCTGTAAAAGTAGCAGTGTTCTACAACTCCTGGAAAGGCGACTCTGTAGCACCTATTGGTTTATCTGTTTATGAAGTAAACAAGGCCCTGCCTACTGGTAGCCACTTTACTAACTTCGACCCATCTCAATATGTTGACATAACTGCCCCAATAGGAAAATCTATTTTCTCTGCTGGAAACATAGAAGTACCAAAGGCTGAAAGGGATAAACCAGACTATTATCACAGAGCTTTTGTGGATGTGCCAAAATCAATTGGTGAGAGAATACTCCACCTTTCAGAAACTATTGAAGATTTAGACACCGACTCTTTCAAAGAACATTTTAGAGGTTTATATCTGGTTACAGATTTTGGCTCGGGAGCAATTATAACTGTTGATCATACTTATCTATACACTTACTTTAAATATGTAGATGAAAAAGGCTCCTCTACCAAGCAAGACACAATACGGACAGGAACTATGATTTTGAATACCACACCAGAGGTTATTCAAATAAACCAAGTACAAAACAAAAATGATAAACTGCTAGAAGAGAATGCTGAGTATGCATACATAAAAAGCCCGGCAGGAGTATATACCGAAGTTAAGTTCCCCTTTACCGATAAAGCTGACAAGCTAAACAATCAAGCATTGAATTTAGCTAAGTTTACAGTAGCTGCACTACCTGACAAGGATCCAATCAAATCTAAATTAAGCCCTTCGCCTTATCTACTCTTGGTGAATAAAGATGATTTGAAAGAGTTTTTCGAGAAAAGAAAAGTACCAGACAACATTACTAGCTTCTATGCACAGTTGAATCAAACAACATATACCTACAACTTTGGTAACATAGCGGCAATGATAAACTACTACAAGAAAGAGAACGATGGAAAAGTAAAAGACTTAGATTATGTTCTTGTTCCAATTGATGTAGTGATATCAAGCATAAATAATCAAACTCAGATTACAGCTGTTTATAATCAAATGACTCCTACTGCTACAACAATATTAAAATCTCCAACTAACATGAAAATGGAGTTGGTGTTTAGTAACCTTTAAGTAGACTTTTACTTTGTGCCTTAGAAAGGCTGCCGAAACAAGACAAATAAAAAATGCGCTAATAGTTAGCGCATTTTTGTATCTATATATGGCAGAGACAAGTTTGCATTTGTAATGAATTAAGCTCATTAGAAAAGCATTTTTTGATCCTCTATCCTCTTCCGCCCCAAATGCTCGTAGGCCATCTCTGTAGCCTCACGGCCACGCGGTGTACGTTTAAGAAAACCCTCTTTAATCAAGAACGGCTCATACACCTCTTCAATAGTTCCAGGGTCGTCGCCAATAGCAGTGGCAATAG
>CAZBVD010000090.1:0-6958 GCA_964495235.1 uncultured Dysgonomonadaceae bacterium
CTGTTTACTTTATAAACACTTTTTTCTTTCAAAACTATCAGATTCCTACCTCATCGCTTGAGAAATCATTGTTGGTGGGCGACTTTCTGTTTGTAAGCAAAATGAGTTACGGACCTCGCTCGCCAATGACTCCGCTATCTTTTCCATTGGCACAACACACTATGCCTGTTGTGGGGGGCAAATCGTATCTTGATAAACCACAATGGAAATACAAAAGATTAAAAGGATTTGGCGAGGTGAAACGTAACGATATAGTTGTTTTCAACTTCCCAACTGGTGATACAGTGGCTACAAACATGCAGGCTGTTGACTATTACGTGCTTTCGGCATACAACTCAAACGGAAGCGAAGGAGTAAAATCAGACAAAAGAACTTATGGCGACATTGTTTATCGTCCAGTTGATAGAAGAGAAAACTATGTGAAGCGTTGTATTGGCCTACCAGGTGAAACTATTGAATTAAGAGACGATGCCGTGTATATTGACGGCAAGCTCTTGCCTGACCCCAAAATGCTGCAACACAACTACATGATACAAACAGACGGATCAAACATTTCCCCAAAAGTATTTTCAGAATTGGGCATCAATATAGATGACTATGCAAGCAGCGATATGGCAGGTCAACGTGTACAAGATTTATCTAACGCCGATAGTTTGAGTATGGCTCAATTGGGACTAAGAATTGATGGTGATAAAAAAGGAATGCTCTACTACAGTATCCCAATGACAGATGCAATGGTGGCAGAAATGAAAACTAAACCATTTGTTTGGACCATTGTGAAAGAGAATGAGCCTAAAGGTTCTGGATTATATTATCCTATAGAATATCAACAAGATTGGACAAGAGATACATTTGGGCCACTTTGGATTCCTAAAAAAGGAGCTACAATCAACTTCGATACCGATACTGAATATAAAGTGGCGGCTTACAATCGCTGCATAAAGAACTACGAAGGTAACGATTTTGAATACCGCAATGGAAAAATATTCATTAATGGACTAGAGACCAATTCGTATACTTTTACAATGGACTACTATTTTATGATGGGCGACAATCGTCACAACTCTGCCGACTCGCGTGTGTGGGGCTTTGTTCCTGAAGATCACGTTGTGGGCCAACCTTTACTTATTTGGTTGTCACTAGAAAAAGATAAAGGCTGGTTTAGTGGAAAGATTCGTTGGAACAGACTATTTAGAAGTGCTAAGAAGTAATGCAAACAGTACTACTGTCATCGCTTTATCTTGCTCCTGTTCAATATTACAGTAAACTATTTTGTGCAGAGAAAGTGATAATAGAAACAGACGATAATTATCAAAAACAATCGTATCGTAACCGCTGCATTATTGCAGCGGCCAACGGTGCGCTACCTCTAAGCATACCTGTAGAAAAGCCAAAAGGAGTGAAACTAAAAATGAGAGATATAAAAATTGCAGAACATGGCAATTGGCAACACTTTCACTGGAATGCTATTATATCGGCCTATAACTCCTCTCCTTTCTTTGAATTCTATAGAGATGACTTCGCTCATTTTTATGAGAAGAAAACAACTTATCTGTTCGACCTCAACGAAGAGTTGCGCACACTTATCTGCAAGCTGCTAGACATTGATACACATGTTAGTTACAATAGCAGCTTTGTAAAAAAAGTTGACACCAACACAATAGATCTAAGAGAAGCCATCCATCCAAAAAAAGATTGGCACAAAACAGATAACCAATTCGTGGCAAAACCCTACTATCAAGTTTTTGCAGAGAAACATCCATTTATTGAAAACCTGAGCATCATAGATTTGTTGTTTAATATGGGAAATGAGGCGCGTCTTTATTTGTTATAACTACTACTAAAAGTTGCGGTAAGTTTTAATAGAAACCCTCATACACTTCGTTATGAAATTGGGAAGAACCCTATATTATACTAAATAAGTGTGGCGACATGAAGCACCTACTTATTTCTAAAGAGTTTTTTGATGCGATGGAAACAACAACCTTTTTCTTATCAAAGACGATAAATTCCACTTTTACACTATTTTTATGTAAATTTGCAGTCTAAATATAAAGTTACAATGAACAATAAAGATCAAGTTAGAGTAAGATTTGCACCAAGCCCAACAGGGCCACTACACATAGGAGGTGTGCGCACCGCATTATACAATTATCTTTTTGCAAAACAACAAGAGGGTAAGTTTATTCTCCGCATAGAAGACACCGACTCAAAAAGATTTGTTGAAGGTGCAGAAGAGTATATAGAAGAAGCTTTTGAATGGCTAGGACTGCCTTTTGACGAGGGTCCTAAAGCTGGAGGAAAGTATGGACCATACAGACAATCGGAACGCAAAGACATTTACAAACAGTATGTAAACAAACTGTTAGATTCTGAAGCTGCATATATTGCTTACGATACAGCCGAAGAGTTGGATGCCAAGCGTAAAGAGGTTAGCAATTTTCAATACGATGCATCAACACGCATGCAAATGCGCAACTCTCTTTCTTTACCAATGGAGGAACTGGAAAAGATCATTAAACAGGATATACCTTATGTTGTTCGCATAAAAGTAGACCCAAACATTGATATTACTGTAAATGATTTAATTAGGGGCGAAATAGTTGTCAACTCTTCGATATTGGACGACAAAGTGATATTTAAATCGTCTGACCAATTGCCTACCTACCATCTTGCCAATATAGTGGACGACCATCTGATGCGCATTACTCATGTGATAAGAGGCGAAGAGTGGTTACCATCTGCTCCACTACATGTATGGATGTATAAATGTTTGGGCTGGGAAGATACCATGCCACAATTTGCTCACCTACCCTTGTTGTTGAAACCCGAAGGTAACGGCAAATTGAGCAAGCGTGATGGAGACCGTCTTGGTTTTCCTGTGTTCCCACTTAAGTGGACAGATCCTGAAACAAACGAAATTGCATCGGGATACCGCGAAAATGGTTATTTACCAAAAGCTGTTGTCAATTTCTTAGCTTTGCTGGGTTGGAATCCAGGTCACGATGAAGAGATAATGACACTTGACCATATGATTGAAATGTTCTCATTTGACAGATGTAGCAAAAGTGGAGCAAAGTTTGATTATGAGAAAGCAAAGTGGTTTAATCATGAATATATACAACGCACTTCTAACAAAGAGTTAGCAAAACAGTTCAGACCTATACTAGAAGCAAATAAGATAACAGCATCGGAAGAATATACGGAAAAAGTAATTGCACTGGTAAAAAACAGAGCCTATTTTATTGAAGACTTGTGGGAGCAAGGCAATTTCTTTTTTGAAGCACCCACAGAGTATGATGCAAAAACAGCAAAGAAACGTTGGAAAGAAGATACCCCTCAGGAAATAGCTGATTTGATTGAAGTAATTGAGGGAATAGAAGATTTCTCAAGCGAAAATCAAGAGGCTGTTGTGAAAGAGTGGATAGCATCAAGAGAACTCAACATGGGCAAAATAATGAATGCTTTTAGATTGGCACTCGTTGGAGCTGGTAAAGGGCCACATATATTCGACATTACATCAATGATTGGAAAACAAGAAACCATTGATCGATTACAGAAAGCAATTACTACAATCAATAAAGAATAATTTTTTGCATGTATAACGTAGCTATTTCAATCTTCTCATTTTTTCTTCGTTTAGTTGCGCCTTTACACAAAAAGGCAAAACTGATGGTAAAAGGTCACACGGAAACCTATGAGATTCTTAAATCCAAAATTGATTCCACAAGCAAATATGTTTGGTTCCATGTAGCATCACTAGGAGAGTACGAACAAGCATTACCCATGATTGAAACAATCAGAAAAGAGAAACCAAACTATAAAATACTGTTGACGTTCTTTTCTCCATCGGGGTACGAGGTTCAAAAAAACAATGAACTGGTAGACATTGTTTGCTACTTGCCTATCGATACAAAAAAAAATGCAAAACGCTTTCTCGATTTGGCACAACCCGACATAGCAGTTTTTATAAAGTATGAATTTTGGTACAACTATATTCATGAGCTTTACCTGCTAGAAACACCTGTTTACCTTGTTTCGGCTATCTTCCGTCCTAGTCAACTGTTTTTTAAACCGTGGGGTGGTGTTTTCAAGAAAATTCTCCATTACTACACCCTGCTCTTTGTACAAGACAAAGACTCAAAAAGACTCCTTGAAAGGCAAGGGCTTAAGAATGTAACGGTGATGGGTGACACACGTATGGATAGAGTAATTAAGATAAAAGAAGATGCTTTAAATTTTCCTATAGTTGATAAATTTACAACTCCTAAAGAAAATCAGAGTATACTTGTTGCAGGTAGTACGTGGCCCGATGATGAGGATCTTCTCATTAAGTATTTCAACAAGCATGCCTACCTAAAACTTATTATTGCTCCACACCTTATCAACGAAACTCACTTGAAACAGATAGAGAGCAAGCTCAAACGTCCCTTCATAAGATACTCTCAGGCACAGTTGGCAGATGTGGGCATTACCAACTACGACTGTTTGATTATTGATAACTTTGGTCTGCTATCTTCGATTTACCGATACGGACAGATTGCCTATATAGGTGGCGGTTTTGGTGCAGGCATTCACAATTTGCCCGAAGCTGCTGTTCATGGAATACCTGTTATATTTGGGCCAAACCACAATAAGTTTCTTGAAGCAAAAGAGTTGCTAAAGAGCGGTGGTGGATTTACTATCTCCAACGAAACCGAGTTAAACAAAACCTTGAAAGACTTTATTACATCTCCTGAAGACTTGGAAATTGCAGGAGAAGCTGCTGCTAATTATATATATAAAAATGCAGGAGCTACACAAAGAATTATTGATAAAATTGCATTTTAAAAATAAAAACGACTATCTTGTAAATATTTTTTAAAACAATGTGTAACACTCATAATATTTAGACCTTTACACATAAGGTACAAGGATAAAAACATGAAGAAATCAAAGTCGAAATACCACTTGCAAACGAGGATATATATTCCAGTTCTATTCATCCTTGCTATACTGCTTATCACTTATGCATTTCCACGACAAGGAAAGTTTAAATATACATTCAAAGAAGATGCACCATGGCGATATGGTTTACTGACTGCCCCTTTTGAGTTCCCTATATTCAAAGCCCCTGAACAATTACAACGAGACCAAGATAGCATATTGGTTTTCTACGAACCTTACTACAAAATTAATTATGATGCACAAATAGAGGCTATTGCCAACTTTGATGCAGACTCTAACTTAGACCCCATACTTAGCAATTTAGACAGTTCGTATATAAAATATATCCGCATGAAATTGCATGAGATATACCACAAAGGCATAATGAATAGTGCCGAATATGAGAAGTTGGTGTCAGAAAAGAAAAAATCAGTACGCTTACGAGAAGATAAAGAAGCTAAAGCCAGGAAGACGGACTCGTTCTACACAATAAAGTCTGCCTATGAGGCAGTTATAAATGATGCTCCGCAAATAATTGATAAAAACAGATTGAAAGCAGCAGATGTAAACAATTACTTACAAGAGAATATTGTATATGACGCTAGCACTTCGGAAAAAGCAAAAAAAGAATTTGTTCAACAAGTATCAACTACAGTTGGCCGTGTACAAGCAGGTGAACGAATTATTGGAGAGGGAGAAATTGTTGAAGGAAATGTGTTCAACATACTTACATCTCTGAAAAAAGTAACGGAAGAACGTACAGGGAAAGCAGGCAAATCTAGTCTGATTATATTAGGAGAGTTTTTCTTGATTGCTGCATTAATGGGTTCTTTCTATACTTATCTATTGTTCTTTAGAAAGAACGAGTATCGAAACAGAAAGCATATTACCTTTATGGTCCTTATTATCACACTCTTTGTGGTTTTAACAGCTATAAGTGTAAGCTACAACTTATTTAATGTTTACGTCATTCCTTATGCCATAGTTACTATTCTCATTCGTACTTTCATTGACTCGCGCACAGCACTAAACGCTAGTTTGGTTACTATTTTACTATGTGCGCTCATGCTGACATCGCCGTTAGAGTTTATAGTGCTACAAGTCACCATCACAATGATTTGTATATTCAACCTAAAGGAGTTGACAGAGCGCTCGCAATTAATTAGGAGCTCCTTCATCATACTTGCTTCATACACTATAATCTATGTAGCCTTAGCATTAGCACAAGAAGGTGACATATCTTCAATAGATTGGCAGTATCTACTCTATTTTCTTATCAACTTTATTTTCATCACATTCTCTTACCTATTGGTATATATGGTAGAAAAAACCTTTGGGTTTATCTCGGGTGTAAGCATGGTTGAGTTGGCAAATATAAACAAGCCACTACTTCGTCAGCTATCTGAAGAAGCCCCCGGCACATTCCAGCACTCTATGCAAGTATCTAATCTTGCTGCTGCTGCTGCAATAGAAATTGGGGCTAATCCATCATTGGTAAGAACTGGTGCATTGTATCACGACATAGGTAAACTTGAGAATCCTGCATTCTTCACCGAGAATCAAGCTCCAGGTATGAATCCGCATGCTGGACTACCATTTGAGGAAAGTGCGCGTATCATTATAGACCATGTACGCTTTGGTGTGAAGAAGGGACAAAAAGCAGGGCTACCTCAACAAATTATCGATTTCATAGCAACACATCATGGCAGTAGCACTCCAAAATATTTTTACAACTCTTGGAAGAATGCCAATCCTGGAAAGGAGATAGATGCTGCAGCTTTTTCATATCCAGGTCCTAATCCATTTACAAAAGAGACCGCTATACTAATGATGGCGGACACAGTTGAAGCCGCCTCTCGCAGTTTGTCTGAATATACAGAGGAATCTATCAGTAAGTTGGTTAACAAACTAATTGATTCGCAAATGGATGAAAGACTCTTTCACAAAGCACCCATCACATTCCAAGAGATAGATAGAATAAAAAAGCTTTTCATAGAAAAGCTACAAACTATCTATCATTCGCGCATTACAT
>CAZBVD010000091.1:0-6954 GCA_964495235.1 uncultured Dysgonomonadaceae bacterium
CTTCAATGCTATTTTATTAGATGTGTTGTCAATTATCAACTGCCCGCTGCTGAGCCTGTTGAAGCATCAATTGTTCAACCCCCTTCATTTACAATTAATAGTTTACCATTAACCATTACATCTCACACCTCCCTGTTTCCGAATCCCGAATCTGTAATCCCGAGTTTAGAATCCCGTACCTCGTAACCCACAATTATTTACCTGTAGCTTCTATGCAGAACATTTGTCTGTTGATAAAATATTATTTGGATATCGTTTGCAAACTGACAACTTTCTCATTACTTTTGTAGAATATAGCTATAATTTAAGTGAATAGATGCTCAACTATTAAGAATGAATAATGAGTTGTTATGCAAAAAGAGGATGTTGTATCAATAGTTTACTACTATTGTAGCACTCATTCAAAAAGCTAACTAGATATCAATTGAAATAAAGAGAAGTATATATTTAAATAATTTAAAGACGATGAATAAAAAAGTTGTAACATTTGGAGAGATAATGCTAAGATTAGCACCAGAAGGTTTTTTAAGATTTTCACAAGCAGACAGATTTGAAGTTGTTTACGGTGGTGGTGAATCTAACGTTGCAGTATCTTTAGCTAACTACGGAATTCCAGTTGACTTTGTAACAAGATTGCCGAAAAATGATATTGGCGAGTGTGCAATGATGGAGTTGCGCAAAAGAGGTGTTGGTGTTGATAAAATTATTTGGGGTGGTGACCGTTTAGGGATTTACTTTTTAGAGACAGGTGCAGTTTCTAGGGGATCGAAAGTGGTATATGATAGAGCACATTCTGCTATGGCTGAAATAGAGCCAGGAATGATTGACTGGGATGCTGTTTTTGAAGGTGTTGAATGGTTTCACTGGACGGGTATAACTCCTGCTATTTCTCAAGGTGCGGCTGATGTTTGCTTGGAAGCTGTGAAAGCTGCAAGTGAAAAAGGGATTACTATTTCTACTGACTTGAACTACAGAGCTAAGCTTTGGAACTACGGAGGCGATAGAGAGAAGATAATGACTGAGTTGACTTCTTACTGTGATGTGATTTTGGGTAATGAAGAGGATGCTGAGAAGCATTTTGGAATTCATCCAGAAGGTGTAGATGTTCATAAAGATGCACATGATGTGAAAGCAGAAGTGTTTTTATCTGTATGTAAGCAGATGATGGCTAAATTTCCGAAAGCTAAAAAAGTGATTACAACTCTTAGAGGATCTATTTCGGCTACACACAACACATGGGCAGGCGTATTATACGACGGCAAAAAAATGTATGAAACTCGTCAATATCAAATTACTGATATTGTAGATAGAGTGGGTGGTGGTGATTCATTCATGGGTGGATTGATTTACGGATTACTTAAGTATCCGGGTGATGACCAGAATGCGCTTGATTTTGCAGTAGCAGCTTCAGCATTAAAACACACTATTAAAGGTGATGCTAATCTTGTATCGGTAGAGGAAGTTGAGAAACTGAAAGATGGCGATGCTTCTGGAAGAGTAGCAAGATAAGATAACGTAACACTTCAATTACTATGCTTCAGCTAGCTGAGTAAGAGTATATTGCATGGGTAATATTGCTTTATGCAGATTAGCTGAAATATGATTTAATAAAACATCAAATTTAAAATAATAATATGGCACAGTTTACAAGATTAGAAGTTGCTCAAGCAATGAAAGAGACAGGAATGATTCCATTGTTCTTTCATAGCGATATTGAATTGAGTAAAAAAGTATTGAAAGCTTGTTACGACGGTGGGGCAAGATTGATGGAGTTTACTGCACGCGGTGATTTTGCACACGAGGTGTTTGGTGAATTGACCAAATACGCAATAAAAGAACTTCCTGGAATGATAATGGGTGTGGGTTCTGTAACAGATGCTGCAGCGGCTTCATTGTATATGCAATTGGGTGCAAACTTTATAGTTACTCCTGTATTGCGTGAAGATATTGCAATAGTGTGCAATAGACGCAAAGTGTTGTGGTCTCCTGGCTGTGGTACTTTGACTGAAATAGCAAGAGCTGAAGAGCTAGGTTGTGAAATAGTGAAACTATTTCCTGGCGATATTTATGGTCCGCAATTTGTGAAGGGTGTAAAAGGCCCACAACCATGGACAAGCATTATGCCAACAGGTGGTGTATCGCCAACGGAAGAGAACTTAAAAGCTTGGTTTGATGCAGGTGTTACTTGTGTGGGCATGGGCTCTCAGTTGATTTCTAAAGAAATACTTAAAAACAAAGAGTTTAAGAAACTAGAAGACAAAGTGAGAGATGCTTTGGAGTTAATTAAGAAATTAAGAGCTTAAATTTTCTGTTTTCAGAGTAAATTAAACATATAAGAATATAAAATGAAGCGCTGTTGAATTCTAATTTTTAGATGATTCAGTTAATCATATTTTGTTTTGATAAAGTGCTTGTGGTCTCTATTTATTGGAGATTGCAAGCATTTTTACTTTTTGGGTATTGAATATACTTTAACCATAGAGTAGACAAAATAGGCGCGAAGAAGAATAGGGATGACATGTATAAGTGTGTGTTTATCTATTACTCTATAAAACTCTTTGCGATTGCTTTATTTAAACATCATGGGGCATTTCATTACTATGATAGAAGCTATTGCTGACTACCTACAAGCCTCCACTAGATTGCTGACTGTGTATTGGAATGGCAGGGGATGAAACTTTATTGTTCTTGTCAATGATTCATTACTTTTCAATGTTTTAGCGCTTACAATGCGATTAAATACATAAATGATATTATTGCATAAAATCAACTAAACTAGCTATTAAGGTAATAGATGATATTATTGAAAGTAGTAAGATATGACTTATCTAATTATAGAATATAGTAACCAGTGATTCATCCAATAAAAGAAACCTAACTAACAATTTTATGGTATTTAAAGAAAATATTACGATATTGTAGTCACAACATCTAACTTAGTGTGAACCGTTGAGACAAAAAATAATTTAAACCATCCTAATTTTGAGTAGAAACAGTGCATGTTGGGATAAGTGGTGACCTGTCTGTTGAATTGTTTGAACCTTAAATTAAAAGAATGAAAGGTACTGCAGCTGGCATGGATATTTATCCGTGTGGTTGAGCATAATATAGGTTGGTAAAGATATCAATCTGCACCAGCAAGGTATAAACTAAGAATAAATTATGGGAAAACAACATAAACAAAATATAGATATAGAAAAATTCTACATGCTTGCTCATAGTAAAATTGATAAGATAGAGCAGGAGAGGAAGAGATTTGGGAGAAAGAATGCTCCTTGGTTTAACCCTATAGATTTTTGGTGTGTGGATGAGAATAAGACTTCGCAAATACTGGCTTTTTTTCTTGACCCTAGCGAGAGTCATGAGCAGGGCGATAGATATTTGAAGCATTTTATAAAAAAGTTTGGACTTGATTTTTTTACCTACAACAGAAGAGATAAATTGGAAGTGCAATGTAATGTGCCCACGGACGATGGAAGGCGCATAGATATAGTGATACATAAGAACCTGTTTGAGTTGGCTATAGGTATAGAGAATAGAATACGTATGAGCACGCAAGAGCAGCAAGGGGAATTGGAGCATTACAGTAAGTATTTGTCTAATAGGACGGGCGATGATTATTGTCTTATTTACTTGACTCCTACAAAGAAAGCTATTTCACCAGATAGTTTGAATGAGGAGGAGCGACGACTGCTTGCGCGTAGCATGAAGTTTAAACACCTAACTTATGAGGAGCATTTGATAGACTGTATTGCAGAATTTGGTGTAATAACGGAAAGTGTACGAGTGAGGTCGTTTTTGAATGATTTTGAAAAAACAATGAGAAAAAGATATATGGGCGAAAAAGATTTGGAAGCAAAAAAAGCTATAGTTGACTTAATAGGTAAGAGTCAGAAGAATTTAGAAATTTCTTTCTTGGTGTCGAGTTCATTACCAGAAGTGAAAAGAAAATTGAAAGAGCGGTTTAAATCGCAAGTAGAAGATTTGGCTGATAAACTGAAGTTGGATATAAAACAGGAAAGCGATAGGGTGTGGCTGAAACCAAAAAAATGGAAGAACCATTATTTTAGTTATGCCTATGATGATGGTCATATATTTTACGGAATGACACAAGACAAAGTAGAGATGAACAAGAATATGTTTCATGGTGTATTGAGCCATCTGAACGGACATATGAAGGGCGATTTCCAGTTTAGTGAATGGTGGCCTGCACATAAATATATGTATAGAAACATTGACAAGAGCCCTGATTTTTGGAAGGCTGTGAAGAATGGCAAAGCAAAAGAGGAGATAAAGAGATTTATAGAGTTGATGATTGAAGAGTATGAGACGGACGATTTTGTGGGGTGAAATATATTTGGATAGTTGATTGATTGAGATTAAATTATTTTGACAATTTGCAATTGTAATCATAGGCAGAGAGACTTGCGTTAGTAAATAAATAAAAGATTGCTCATAGGTTGGGATAAACTTTTTTGTAACGAATACTTATCCTTATTATTAAGAATAATGTAGATGTTAAATAGAAATAAAATATCTGGGCCAGCCAGTGCAATACTATTAATAGTGATTGAGACAATTAAATAAATAAAATTATTGTGCTATTGAACATTATTTTTGTTACTTTGCAGATTAAATTACCAAAAACTATGTTTTTGTGGTAACAGTGTATTTACATACAATCTACTTGAATGGCTAAAAAGCATAAAATAAACAGATTAACTATCATCAACGCCAAAATAACATCTATTGTAAGTGTTACTTTGGTGTTATTGCTAATGGGGTTGACTGTACTCACCTTTTTTATGGGCAAGGGCATATCGTCTTATATGAAAGAAAATATGAGTTTTAACGTTATACTCAGCGAGAGTGTAAGCGATAACCAGATAAATAGCCTAAGGAGAAAACTGGATGCAATGCCTTTTGTGAAATCGTCGATATTTATTAGTAAAGAGCAAGCCAAGCAACAGTTGATAGAGGATTTAGGCGAAGACCCAGAAGAGTTGTTAGGATTTAATCCGGCTACAGATTGTATAGAAATATTTTTACACTCTAACTATGCCAACTCTGACAGTTTGATTTTTGTGTCTGAACAGATAAAGGCTCAAACCAATGTAGACGACTTGCTGTATAGGCAAGAGGCGCTTGATTTGGTGAACAATAATTTGACGAAAATCAGCACTATCTTGTTGGGGCTATCGGTGGTATTACTATTTATATCGTTTACATTGATAAGAAACACCATTAGGCTGAGTATTTACTCAAAACGATTTATAATAAACACTATGCGACTAGTGGGCGCAACAAATGGTTTTATTAGAAAGCCTTTTATAATAAGAAATATAGTGGATGGTATATTTTCGGCCTTAATAGCCAATATGCTTATTATGGGGCTGCTATACTATATGGCTCAACAGTATGCCGATTTGCGCAGCGTATTGCAAACAAATGATTTGATATATGTGTTTGCATCGGTTATTGTGCTGGGTGTTGCTATTACTTATATATCTACCATTTTTGCTGTGAATCATTATTTACGAATGAAGACTAATCATTTGTACTATATCTAAAAATATAAACAAAAACTACGCTTAGAAAATGTCTATAAAAAAACAAATTAATAGAGAACCCGATATATCGCCAAATGTTTTTGCGTTGAGCAAAATAAACTTTATCATTATTGGTGTGGCCGTACTTATAATTATTATAGGGTTTGTGCTAATGACAGGCCCAGGCACTACTTTAGAGGGCGGTTTTGAGCCCGATATATTTAGTGTGCGCCGCATAAAGGTAGCTCCTCTTGTATGTTTTATTGGTTTTATGGTTATGATTGTTGGTATTTTATTTCCTGACAACAACAGAAAACAACGCAGAGCATAAGAGACAAAGAGTAGTTGTTATACTTTTTAATTTAGCTATAGGTCTACACCTTTTATTTATTAATACATTCCTTTTAATTTATTGTAAATGAGTTTTTTAGAGACAATTATTATAGCCATTGTTGAAGGGCTAACAGAGTTTTTGCCCGTTTCTTCTACTGGCCATATGATAATAACGCAGGCCTTATTGGGCGTAGAAAGTACTGATTTTGTAAAAGCATTTACAGTAAATATACAGTTTGGTGCAATACTATCTGTGATTGTGTTGTACTGGAAACGTTTCTTTCAATCGTGGGATTTTTATTATAAGCTATTGATAGCTTTTTTACCTTCTGCAATTATTGGGTTGCTATTTATCGATTATATTGATGCCCTTCTCGAAAGTGTGTTGGTTGTAGCCATTATGCTAGTGCTAGGTGGTGTTTTTATGCTATTTGTGGATAAATGGTTAAAAAGAACTACTGTGAACCAAGATATGGACTGGAAACGTGCTTTGAAGATTGGTTTTTGGCAATGTATTGCTATGATACCCGGTGTATCGCGATCGATGGCCACTATAGTGGGTGGGATGTCGACTAAATTGACACGCAAGAATGCGGCAGAATTCTCCTTTTTCTTAGCTGTGCCTACCATGGCTGCTGCAGGAGGATACAAATTGCTAAAACTATTGCTTGATCCAGCAGGTGCAAGTATGTTGCAAGAAAACTTGACTACACTACTTATTGGTAATGTAGTTGCGTTTATTGTGTCGATTGGAGCTATCAAGTTTTTTATTGGATTTCTTACTCGTTACGGATTTAAAGCGTTTGGGTATTACCGTATAGTAATAGGTGGCATATTAATAGCACTTATTATAAGTGGTGTTGATTTAAGCAATATGTTATAATGGACTTTATAGAAGGCGAAATACTAAATATAGATAAACCGCTCAATTGGACATCGTTTCGATTGGTGAAAGTGGTGCGTGGTAAGCTGCGCGAGAAACTGAAGTTGAAGAAACTTAAGGTTGGACATGCTGGTACATTAGACCCTTTGGCAACGGGGGTGATGGTTATTTGCACGGGCAAAAAAACCA
>CAZBVD010000092.1:0-6951 GCA_964495235.1 uncultured Dysgonomonadaceae bacterium
AGATGTATCAAGACTGGTTTCTTGACTATGCTTCTTATGTTATTTTGGAACGTGCCGTTCCACATCTAAACGATGGATTGAAGCCTGTGCAGCGTCGTATTCTTCATTCTATGAAACGAATGGATGATGGAAGATACAACAAAGTGGCAAACATTATCGGTAATACCATGCAGTTTCATCCGCATGGTGATGCCTCTATTGGCGATGCACTGGTGCAACTTGGGCAAAAAGATTTATTAATAGATGCTCAAGGTAACTGGGGAAATATTCTTACTGGCGATGGTGCAGCAGCACCTCGATACATTGAGGCCCGGCTATCTAAATTTGCTTTAGAGGTTTTGTTTAACAATAAAACCACAGCTTTTAAAAACTCTTACGATGGTAGAAACCAAGAGCCAGTAACACTTCCAGTAAAATTTCCTTTGCTCTTAGCCCAAGGTGCAGAAGGTATTGCTGTGGGACTCTCTTCACGAATACTACCACACAACTTTAATGAGTTGTGCGATGCTGCAATTGCATATCTCAACAATGAAGAGTTTCAACTGTATCCCGATTTTTTAACTGGAGGATACATTGATGTGGAGCGCTACAACGATGGCGAACGTGGAGGCTCAGTAAAGGTGCGTGCCAATATTACTAAACTCGACAATAGAACGCTTGTTATAAAAGATATACCGTTTGGTAAAAGCACGGTTTCTATTGTAGACTCAATTTTGAGAGCCAATGATAGGGGTAATATTAAAATTAGAAAAGTAGATGATATAACTGCTGAAAATGTAGAAATTCAGATACAATTAGCCTCGGGTGTATCGTCCGATAAAACTATCGACGCACTTTACGCATTTACCGATTGCGAGATTAGTATTTCTTCAAATTGTTGTGTAATTGAAAACGATAAGCCACACTTCTTAAATGTGAGTCATTTGCTTCGTAGTTCTGTTGACAACACAAAAGAGCTTTTACGCCAAGAACTCCTTATTGAAAGGGATGAGAAACAAGAGGCACTTTTGTTTGCATCGTTAGAGCAGGTGTTTATAGAGGAGCGTATCTATAAAGATAAAGAGTTTGAAAGTGCTAAGAATATGGACGAAGCTATTAAGCATGTAGATAAACGTTTAACTCCGTTTAAGCCTTCATTTATAAGAGAAATCAATCGTGATGATATATTGCGACTGATGGAGATAAAGATGGCCCGTATTCTTAGATTCAACTCAGAGAAAGCCGATCAAACAATTGCACAATACAACAGTCAGATAGAAGAAATAAACCTTAAACTTGACAATTTAGTTGAACATACCATATCATGGTTTATGAAGCTAAAAGAGAAGTATGGTAAAGATTGGCCACGTAGAACAATTATTCGTAGTTTCGAAACAATTGAAGCATCTAAAGTGGTTGAAGCCAATGAGAAACTATACATCAATCGTAAAGAGGGCTTTATTGGGACATCGCTTAAGAAAGACGAGTTTATAGCTAATTGTTCTCATCTCGACGATGTAATTGTCTTCTTTAAAGATGGAAAATACAAAGTTGTGAAGGTAAGCGACAAGGTATATGTGGGTAAAAATATTTTATTTGCCAATGTCTTTAAACGTAACGATAAACGTACTATATATAATGTCATTTATAGAAGTGGTAAACTTGGGCCTCACTATATTAAGCGTTTTGCTGTTCCTGGCGTAACACGTGATAGAGAATATGACTTAACACGTGGAAAACCAGGGTCCAGAATATCTTACTTTAGTGCAAATCCTAATGGCGAGGCCGAAACTATAAAGGTATATTTGAAACCAAAACCAAGATTACGTATTCTTACCTTCGAGAAAGACTTTAGCGAAATTGCTATAAGAAGTAGGGGGGCAATGGGGAATATACTCACCAAAGCGGAAGTACACAAAATAACGTTGAAAGAGAGAGGTTTATCTACATTGGGAGGACGTAAAGTGTGGTTCGATCCTGATGTGCTGCGCCTCAATTACGATGAAAGAGGTCTTTACTTGGGCGAGTTTCACGGCGAAGACAGAATATTGGTAATCCTAAAGAATGGCGATTTCTATACATCGAACTTCGATTTAACCCAACATTTCTCTTCTAATATACTTAAAATTGAAAAGTTTAAACCCGAAAAAATTTGGACTGCAGCTCTCTACGATGCCGATCAAAAGTTCAGTTATTTAAAAAGATTCACTTTTGAGGATTCTGAAAGAACTCAAAACTTTATGGGCGAAAACCCAGACTCTGTTTTGTATTTATTGACAGATGTTTACTATTCGCGTATAAAAGCTATTTTTGGAGGTGAAGACGATTTTAGAGACCCTATTGAGTTAGATGCAGATGAGTTTATTGGAATAAAAAGCTATAGAGCCAAAGGTAAACGGATTTCTAATTACGAGGTAGCTAAGATAGAGGAATTAGAGCCACTCCGCTTTCCTGAAGTGGAAGAAGAAGAGGTGCTAGGTTCTAAGAAAATTGAAATAAATGAAGATGACGATGATTTTGATGACGAACAAGAAAGTAACGATGATATTAGAGATGAGATATTTGGACAAATGAAACTGTTTTAGGTTTTCACACCTTAATCAGATGTCTGCTAGTAAGCAATAAATTTATAAGTTGGTGCAATTTTAAAATAGATAACCATCTAAAACTATGTAGAGAATGACAAAGAGATTTTTTATTGGTATAGTTTTCATGTTGTGTGTTATAAATATAACATTAGGGCAGAGTGAACCAGAGATATCAATAAAAAAAACAACTAATCAGAGCACACTCTTTGGAGTGGGCTCTATGATTTTGACCGACACCTATTTATCGCCATTAGAATATAATGGACTTTCGCTCTCTCTGTTTTACGAAAGACTAAATGCTACGTCGTATTTTAATGGTAAACTGCTTTTGCAACAACAGTTTTTTCTACAAGTTGCATCCACCGATAATCCTATTAGTAATGCAATAACGTATTATGGAAACATCGACTATCACTTAAATGGTTTTTACCCAATCCTTAAAACAAAATCTTTCCGACTGCTTGCTGGACCAGGTGCAGACCTATCCATAGGTGGTGTATACAACGTTCGCAATAGCAACAATCCAGCTCAATTAAAAACATCTATCAATTTAAACGCATCGCTGCTTGCATTATATAATTTTAAGCAGCTTGTATTTCGTTGGCAGATGACAACACCATTGATGGGCGCTTTTTTTTCTCCAGAATACGGACAGTCTTATTATGAAATGTTTGTTTTGGGAAATAAATCTGGAATTATTCATTTTGCAACTCCTGCCAATCAAAGGGGTTTGCGAAATTATATTACGGTAGACTATCCAATAAGTAAAGTTACTCTTAGAGCTGGGTATTTAAGAAATTACTACCGTACAGAAACCAACAATCTTATCACATCAATCTCTTCTCACCAATTTGTTATAGGGCTTGCGTTAGAGTCGCTCAGCTTCGGGAGGAAAGAAATAGACAGGAATGTCTGGCTCAAAAGTGTGTACAATCAATAATAATTTACAAATCAATATATTTATGAAAGTAAAATACAATTTTGATCAAGTAATAGATAGAAGTAATTCTAATTCAATTAAATTTGATGCAGTAGAAGAAGTTTTTGGCAGCAAAGATATTATACCTCTTTGGATAGCAGATATGGACTTTTTGTCTCCACCTGAGGTTACCCAAGCGCTAAGAGAACGTGTTGAACATGGCATATTTGGATATGTACAGCCTAGTGAACAATACTATAGCTCTATTATAAATTGGCTAAAGAATAGACACACTTGGTTGGTAGATAAAGAAACTATCAGTTTTGTACCTGGTGTTGTAAAAGGCTTTGCCTTTGCCATTGATGTTTTCACAGATTGTAATGATAAAATTATAATTCAACCTCCTGTTTATCCTCCTTTCAAAGGAACTACCGAGGATCTGGAAAGAGAAATAATTACCAATCCTTTAATTCTTGAAAACGGGCAATATAATATGGATTTCGACAACTTGCGTGAGGTTGCAAAATCGGGTGCTAAGATGCTTATTCTTTGCAACCCACAAAATCCTAGTGGGCGGATATGGACAAAAGAGGAGTTAAGCCAATTGGCCGAAATATGTTATGACAATGATATAATAGTAATTTCAGACGAAATTCATGCAGACTTGGAGCTGCCTGGGAATAAGTATGTGCCATTTGCAACAGTTTCAGAAAAGGCTGCTCAAAACAGTGTCACCTTAATGGCGCCTAGCAAAACTTTCAACATTGCTGGAATTGTAAGTTCGTTTGCAATAGTACAAAATAAAGAGATACGAGAAAAATATTTCAATTACTTAGCAGCTCGCCAATTAAATCAAGGTACAATATCTGCATATTTAGCAGCACAATATGCTTATGAAACAGGCGAAGAGTGGTTGAACCAAGCAATGGAATATATTCAAAAGAATATAGACTATGTTGATGCTTACTTGAAAAAACATATTCCACAAATAAAAGTTATTAGGCCAGAAGCTTCTTTTTTGATTTGGTTAGATTGTAGAGACCTAAATTTGTCGCAACCCGAATTGGAAAACTTTTTTATTCATAAAGCTAAGCTGGGCCTTAATAGTGGCACAATGTTTGGGAAAGAAGGGGAAGGTTTTATGCGATTAAATGTTGGTTGTCCACTAATTACTCTAGAAAAGGCACTTGATAATTTAAAAAAAGCTGTAGCTTTGTAGTACCAAATAGGTTTGAGGTGCTCTATTTAATTATACTTTAATGTAGCAAATCAAATCAACAATAAATTAAATAAATAAGTACTTCTAAAAGAGATTAAAATGAAAATTGAGACTAATAAATATGTAAAATTAGCATATGAGCTGTATGTTGGCGAAGACAATGAAAGAGAATTAATGGAGCGTGCTACAGAAGAGATTCCTTTAGAGTTTATTTTTGGAACTAATTCTATGTTGCAATCATTCGAAGATCAGCTTGATGGCAAGTCAATAGGCGACACTTTCGATTTTATGCTAACACCAGATGAGGCTTATGGCGATTTTGAGGAAGAGAAAATTGTAGATATTCCTAAATCTGTTTTTAAAGTTGATGGAGAGATTGACGAGGAGTTGCTAGAAGAAGGTAAAACCATCCCAATGATGGATACAGAAGGCAATAGCTTACTCGGATCTGTTGTTGAAGTAAAAGACGAAATAGTGTCTATGGACTTCAATCACCCATTGGCAGGTGAGATACTTCATTTCACAGGAAGTGTTTTAGAAGTTCGCGATGCTACAACTGAAGAAATTGCTGCACTATTCACTCAAGATAGTTGTTGTTCTGGTTGCTCCGACACAGGTTGTGGAGACAGAGGTCAAGGTTGTAATTAATTGTACAACTATAGCTGTAATAACAAATAAGATGAAAATCACAGGCTTGCATTTTAAATGGCAGTCTGTGATTTTTTCTTTTTTACCTTTGTATTAAAAGAATGCATTTATTTTAAGTGCAAGTAAAAGTAAATCACAATGAATACATTTGGCAATATTTTCAGACTCACCTCCTTTGGTGAATCTCACGGGCAAGCTGTTGGAGGCATTATAGATGGCTGTCCATCCGGCATTGAGTTAGACATGGGTTTTATTCAAGCAGAATTAGACAGACGTCGTCCTGGTCAATCTAGTATAACTACTCCCCGCGAAGAGGGCGATAAGGTATCTTTCTTGTCGGGTGTTTTTGAAGGTAAATCTACTGGCGCACCCATTGCTTTTGTCATTATCAATAAGAATCAGAACTCATCTGATTATGACAACCTAAAAAACATATACCGCCCTTCGCATGCCGATTATACTTATGCAAAGAAATATGGTCACCGCGACCATCGTGGTGGAGGTCGCTCTTCGGCCCGAGAAACTATAGCACGTGTTGTTGCAGGAGCTGTTGCAAAGCTTATTCTGAAAAAAATATCAATAGATATAGTTGCTTACACATCGCAAGTAGGTAATATTGCATTAGACAATGACTACAGTCAATACAACCTTTCGGAAATAGAAGCAACTCCTGTAAGATGCCCCGATAAAGAGAAGGCAAAAGAGATGATACAGCTTATAGAAGAGGTAAAAGCCGATGGCGATACTATTGGCGGGGTGGTTACCTGTATTATAAAAGGAGCTCCTGTAGGCTTGGGAGAGCCTGTTTTTGGCAAGCTGCATGCTGCACTAGGTAGTGCCATGCTAGGTATAAATGCTGTGAAGGGGTTTGAGTATGGTCAAGGTTTCAATGTTTGCATGAGAGGCTCTGAGGTGAACGATGTTTTCTATAACGACAATGGGGAAATTAGCACACTCACCAACAATTCTGGAGGCATACAAGCAGGTATTTCCAATGGTCAGGATATATACTTTCGTGTAGCATTCAAGCCCGTATCTACTATATTGAGAGACCAAAAAACAGTAGATAAAACAGGGCAAGATACAAATATAAAAGCAAAAGGGCGTCACGATCCATGCGTGCTGCCACGTGCAGTTCCTATTGTTGAGGCTATGGCAGCAATCACAATATTAGATTATTATTTGCTTTCGCAAGCACAGTTATCGTTCTAATAGACACATAAATGAGAAATAAGTGTGTAAAGCTTTTCTATAACAGAAATTGTTTCTATCTTTGCACCCTCAATTACAATATTATTTAATAACAAATTAAACTAAATGGCAACAAGACTACGTTTACAACGAAGAGGACGCAGAAATTATCCTTTTTATCAAATTATCGTTGCAGATAGCAGAGCTCCACGTGATGGAAAGTACATTGAAAGGATCGGTTCATATAATCCGAACACAAATCCTGCTACAATCACTTTAGATTTCGAAAGAGCTTTACATTGGCTGCAAACTGGTGCTGAACCATCAGATACAGTACGCAATATATTATCACGCGAAGGTGTTTTAATGAAAAAACACTTATTAGGTGGTGTAACAAAAGGTGCATT
>CAZBVD010000093.1:0-6944 GCA_964495235.1 uncultured Dysgonomonadaceae bacterium
CATCTTTCATTTCCTCGAACAATGTACTTACTTTTTTTTCTTCCATCGTTTAGGTAGTTTCAGTTTTTCTTACTTTCTAGATAATTCTTTTTTTGCTACTTCAGTTATATCTTCAATATCTCCTTTAAGATCTTCAACTTCGTGCTTTCCTTTGTAAATAGCAGTTTTTACATTTGCTCTTACTTTGTCGGCAAACTCATTAGCTTGGTCTAACCACTCTTCTCTTTTATCGTTACCCATAATGTAACCAATAGCTGCACCAAGCGCAACACCTATTCCTAAACCTAGTAGTAATTTTGATTCTGAATTTTTCATAATTTCTTTTGTTTTAATTATATAGATTGTTATTAAATAAATTGTTTTAACCAAAGTGTCTGGTTGGTTAAACATACATATAAACGTATAAGTGGCTGTTTTGTTTAAAAAAACAGTAAATACTCATAAAAAGGCGGTTGTTTTAAAGAGATTCGCCTAATAAAGTAGCAGATGTGTATGCGTTTATTTTAACTCTAACTGTATCACCAATATTATGCGACTTTTTATCAAACACCACTACTTTGCTTTCACTTGTTCTTCCAAAGAACTGATTGCGTGATTTTTTTGAAAACCCTTCAATTAAAACTTCAAACTCCTTGCCTACATCTCTTTTGTTGCTTAGCTCTGAATGCGTTCTTTGCAGGTCAATTATTTCTTGTAGTCGTCTCCTTTTTACCTCTTCAGGAACATTGTCTTTAAGTTTTTTTGAAGCAAATGTACCTGGTCTTTCTGAATATTTAAACATAAAAGCGGAGTCAAAACCAACCTCTTCCATTAAAGATAATGTTTCTTTGTGATCCTCCTCAGTTTCATCGTGAAAACCACACATGATGTCGGTAGAAAGTCCACATCCAGGAATGATTCTCTTGATTGCAGCTATCCTATCTAAATACCACTCTCTGTCATATTTGCGATTCATCATATTTAGCATGCGCGAACTTCCCGACTGAAATGGAAGATGAATGAATTTGCAAATGTTTTCATTATTCGCAATTGTATGTAGTGTTTTGTCAGTCATATCTTTTGGGTGTGATGTGGCAAAACGTATGCGCATTTCAGGAGCGTGTTTTGCAACCATATCTAACAGATCTGAAAAATCTACAGACTTCTCTTCATTGGTATAAAGATATGAGTTGACATTTTGTCCGAGAAGTGTTACTTCTTTAAAACCTTTTTTCTTTAGGTCGTCAAGTTCGTTGAGAATACTTTCAGTATCACGACTTCTTTCTCTTCCTCTAGTGTAGGGTACAATACAATAGGTACAAAAATTATTACATCCACGCATAATAGAGATAAAGCCCGATATGTTGTTGCCGCCTATTTTTAAAGGAATAACATCTTTGTAGGTTTCTGTTTTTGATAATTCAACATTCATTGCTTTTTGACCTTGTTCGGCCATGCCAATCAAGTTTGGCAAATCCATATATGAGTCTGGTCCAACAACTAAGTCGGCATGATGATGTTCTATCAGCACCTCTTTCACTCTCTCTGCCATGCAGCCTAGTACTCCAATAATAAGTTTGTCGTTTTGCTTTCGCTTGATTGCATTGAAATACTCCAATCTGTTTATAACGCGTTGTTCAGCGTTTTCTCTAATAGAACACGTGTTCACAAAAACTGCATCTGCAGACTCCAAATCGTCGGTTATACTGTAGCCATCCATTTCCATAATTGAGGCTACTACTTCGGTGTCAGCAACATTCATCTGACAGCCATAAGTCTCTATGTATAGTTTTTTTTCTTCGGCTTGATATGTTTTTTCTTCTGTTTTCATTTTTCTTCTTCTTAATTTAGTAAATAACAACTCTGTCTTGAAAGAGTTTGTTGACAGGCAATAAAAGATAATAATTTTGTTAAACAACTACAGTGTATTGTATTTCAAATGTTTACTTCTCAATCTTTTATATTTAATTTTGATTGAATAACGAAAAGTTGTTGAGAAGTAAATCACTGTAGTTTATTGTATTCATTTGTAATTAATCTTTTGTATCTCAAATAAAAAATGAGTACTTTTGTCTGAACTACAAAAGTAATGAAAAAATGGATATAGGTGATCTTGGATTTTTATTAATTGCTTTTATTGTCTTCATAGTTAACTTTATTGTGAAATCGAATAAAGAAAAAGCAGAGGCACTAGCACAAGAACAAAAGAAGAAAAATGCAATACCTGAGCTTCCCGAACCCTGGGAGGTAGGAGAAGAATTGCCACCATTATTCGACATACCATTTGATGGAGAAAAAGAATATGAGAAGAATAGAAGGGCTTATAAACCTTATGCTACTGTTTCTAAGTCCATTAAAGACATGGAAAACAGATTTCAACCTGCTCAAGAAGGTATGTCTTCATTATCTGAATCATTGTTTAAAGAAGATAATATGGATTTAATATCCTATCAAGATGAAGGCACAGAAGGTGAGAAATCATATACCAATGAGCTATTTCATGGAAACATTACTGAAGAATTAAAAAAAGGAATCATATATAGCGAAATTCTTCATCGCAAATATGAATAAATCACATTATAAAATAATATACAATGGCTTTAAAATTTATTAGTGCTGAAGAAGCTGCAGCACTTATTAATCATGACCAAAATGTTGGTTTTAGTGGGTTTACCCATGCTGGATGTCCAAAAGTAGTACCTGTAGCTTTAGCTAAAAGAGCTGAAGAAGAGCATGCAAAGGGTAATCCCTTTAAAATTGGTATGTTCACAGGGGCATCTACAGGTGATACAATTGATGGCAGTTTGGCACGTGCTAATGCAGTTAAATTTCGCACTCCTTATCAAACAAACAAGGATATGCGTAACGCTATCAATAACAGACATTTTCACGATTCTATAGCTTATTTCGATATGCACTTATCGCAAGTAGCACAAGAGATTAGATATGGTTTTTTAGGAGGTGTAGATGTAGCAATTGTTGAAGCTTGCGAAGTTACAGCGGATGGGAAAATAGTCCCAACAGCTGGAGTGGGTATTACACCTACTATTTGCCGCATGGCAAAAATTGTGATTGTTGAGTTGAACAGCAAAGTACCTGCTAAACTAAGAGGTATACACGATTTATATGAATTACAAGATCCACCCAAACGCCGACACATCAACATATTTGAAGTACAAGGTAGAGTAGGGTTGGAATACATTAAAGTTGACCCTGAGAAAATATTTGTTGTTGAAACCAGTGAAGAGAGTGAAGGTGGAGGTTTTGCGCCAGTTGATGATATAACTGCAAAGATTGGAGAAAACGTAGCTAACTTCTTTGCCAATGAAATGAAACAGGGACGAATTCCACAAGGTTTCTTACCTGTTCAATCGGGTGTGGGTAATATAGCTAATGCTGTATTAGGCTCTATGGGTGTCAATAAAGATATTCCTCGTTTTGAAGTATACACAGAGGTTATTCAAGATGCAGTTCTGGATATGATGCGTGAGGGCAAAATTAGTTTTGCAAGTGGTTGTTCTTTAACTGTAAGCAACGAACAGCTACATCAATTGTATCAAGACCTTGATTTCTTTAAAAACAAAATGGTGTTGCGTCCAAGTGAAATATCAAACAATCCAGGCTTAGTACGTCGCTTAGGAGTTATTGGTATCAATACCGCTATTGAGGTGGACCTTTTTGGTAATGTAAACTCTACTCACGTGATGGGTAATAATATGATGAATGGAATTGGGGGTTCGGGTGACTTTACTCGTAGCTCATACATCTCTATATTTGTTACTCCCTCTGTTGCTAAAAACGGTGACATTAGTTGTATTGTACCAAAAGTAACTCACGAAGATCATAGTGAACACTCTGTTAAGGTAATTGTATCTGAGCATGGTGTTGCAGATTTGAGAGGAAAAGGAACCTATCAACGAGCACAAGAAATTATTGAAAAATGTGCTCATCCAGATTATCGTCCTATGTTGCACGACTATCTAAGTTTGCAGAAAGTAGGTCATACTCCCCAAAGTCTCTATGGATGCTATGCTTTTCACAAAGCTTTCTTAGAAACTGGCAGCATGAAAAATACCGATATGTCGCAATATAAGAAATAAAAATAACAGCATTTAGCTAATATATAATGGGACTGTTTCATTGATGAAGTAGTCCCATTTTTGTATTTTGTATATTTGCTAATCTTGGCTCAGAATTTGATTGGCTTTATAAATATTAGCGTATATGTCAATATGTGTTTGCATCTTCTTTGTCGGTTCTGAATCATGCTGCATCGTGTTTCTGTATTTAATTATTGCAATATTATTACTTCAAAATAGCAATTACTCTTTAGATGCATTTGGTGAGTGATTTTGACTGGCCTGTTTATGTGCCACTGTATGAGTGGTTTAATTGTAGTTTTGCTTTACTTAGAGTACAAAATGACGACACTGCTTTTTCTAGCTTACATTTGATTTTTATAAATATAAATGTTCACCTTTTCTAATTTATATTTGATTATATCTATAAGTGATGACCTCTTTCTCTGTTTGTCATCATATATTTCTGTTGTTGACGGCCAATCATCAATTGTATTATTAGCCCTTTAACTTACAAAAGTTTTACTGCTGTTTTTTTTGCTATTTGATTACTCTATGCGTGTCTGTTTTAACAATAACAAATATAGTATTTAAAGACAACCAGTAAAAATCTTCTTTTTTTGGTGTAAATAGAGATAGTGATTACCGATTTTTCATTTTCTCAAGATTAGATGGACCAAATAGTCTTTTGTTTATTGTGCTAACTTAACACAGTTGTGCGAGTTGAAGCATTCAGTTGAGATTATAAAAAGGTGATAACAATGTTTGAGGGTACTATATAGCATTTTGTGTATAACACTTGCATTAAGTTTTTTATGGCGATACTTTGTATTATGATATAGTTGCTTTATTTATTATATTTGTATAATGATTGAAGCCCAAAAGTATATAGATAGACGTCATCGTGTGATGGACCAAATAGCAAGTAGGTCAAATGTCAACAATAAAGTAATTGAAGCAATGAAAAGAGTGCCTCGTCAAATGTTCATTGACTCTAAGTTAGAGGAGATGGCCTATTTTGACAAACCTCTGCCAATTCCTGCAGGTCAAACTATTTCTCAAATATATACAGTTGCAATGCAAACTCATTTGTTAGATTTAGAAGAAGGGGCCTCGGTATTGGAAATTGGTACAGGCTGTGGATATCAAACTGCTGTGTTGTGTGAAATGGGATACCTAGTGTATAGTATTGAGCGGCATGAAGAGCTTTATTATATAGCACAGAAAAATCTTGATGCATTAGAGTACAATGCTTTGTTGATTCATGGTGATGGATTTAAAGGTTTGCCAGAGTATGCTCCATATGATGGCGTATTGATTACATGCGGTGCACCCGATGTGCCTGAAGAGTTGATAAAGCAATTGGCTCTGAATGGTAAAATGGTAGCTCCTATTGGTAGAGTCACACAAGATATGACGGTGATTCAGAAAATTAGCGAACAGGAGCACAAAACATCAAAAGAGGGAGCTTACAGATTTGTTCCAATGCTTCCAGGTATAGTAGAAAAATAATTGACGCAAATTATTACAACGTAGCTAATTGATTTTTTGATTTTTAATTGAGTTGTCTTTGTAAATATCTTAAAACCAATTAGGTCATATAGTATACTTTTCTTTTTTTTTGATTAACATCTTAACTGCCAAATGAACTTACAATTAAACGAACATAATAAGAAAGAATATCCCCCAATGCACACTGCTGAGCATATACTCAACCAAACAATGGTGCGTATGTTTGGATGTTCACGTTCACGCAACACGCATATTGAGCGCAAAAAAAGCAAATGCGATTATTCTTTAGAGCAAGCACCAACCGATTCACAAGTACAAGAGATTGAAGACACGGTGAATAAAATAATTAGTAGCAACTTACAAGTAACTGAAGGTTTTGTGCATATAAAGGATGCTGGAGACTTAGTTGACTTGTCAAAGCTTCCTGATGATGTGTCAGAGTTGCTTCGTATTGTACGTGTTGGCGATTATGATGTTTGTGCATGTATTGGTTCGCACGTTGATAATACATCGGAGATTGGGCGGTTTAGTATTACAACACATACATTTGATAATGGTAGGTGGCGTGTGCGTTTCAAATTATACGATATATAATGCTAAGCTATGATTAGGAGACTTCTGCGCTTCATTAAAAAGATTACTATCCTTTTCTTTCTATTGTCTATTTTGAGTGTAATAGTATTGCGTTTTGTACCAGTCTATTTTACACCTCTTATGGGTATACGCTTATTTGAGCAAGTTAGAGACAAAAAAGATGTAAAGCTCCATCATACTTGGGTAAAGTATGACAATATATCTAACAATTTAAAACTTGCAGTAGTTGCTTCAGAAGATCAACTGTTCTTTCAACATAAAGGCTTTGATAAAAAACAAATTCAAAAAGCAATAGAGGATAATAAAAAGGGGAAACGCCTTCGTGGTGCAAGTACAATAAGCCAGCAGACAGCTAAAAATGTGTTTTTGTGGCCTCAGTCTTCTTGGATTAGAAAGGGTTTGGAGACTTACTTTACAGTGTTGATTGAATTCTTTTGGAGCAAAGATAGAATATTGCATGTTTATCTTAACTCAATAGAAATGGGAAATGGGATATATGGTGCTGAAGCTGTTGCAAATCATCATTTTAATACATCGGCTAATAAGTTATCTCAGTCACAATCTGCTCTTATAGCGGCTACTTTGCCAAATCCTTTACGCTTTAGTTCCAAGAATCCCACTGCTTATATGTATAAACGTCAAGCTTCTATATTGCGACAAATGAGAAATATAAGACTACCCGAATACAGCTCGACAAATAAATAGGAGTTCTTTCAGGAGTTATTTATTAATTGAATACATTGACTTATAATAGTTAACCAGCCCCTTCATTGGAGATTT
>CAZBVD010000094.1:0-6910 GCA_964495235.1 uncultured Dysgonomonadaceae bacterium
AAAGTTATGAACAGGAAAAATTATAAACTAAAATTATCCCTCCGACTTTTCGGAGTGGACTCATGTGATATTATTCTATAATTGCCTGTTTATCTGATGGCTGTAGCTGACTATGTGAATTTTAAAAATCCTTTCGGATGTTTTAATCGCATCCGTGACCAGTTCATTGTGAAGTAAATCAGTATCATCCAGAAAACCAGAATTATAATTATCTCCATTAAATCTTCTATTTGATGGTTATCTCGAACTCATGTTAATAACTTTTGATCAATATTTGTGGAATATCGGCGATGCAATAATCTGCCAGTTTATAGTGTTTATCTTTAGAGGGAGTAGGCATAAAACACCCTGTGCCCAGCTTATCGGATACAACTGGGTAAAAATTACCCGCCACGTTTGGTTTGAAGAGCAACAAGCAAAAATCACCCTTGACTACATAGCCTATCTCAAACTCCTCACCATTATGCCTAACCACCTTTTTATCAAACACTTTTAGTGTACCCCCTTCATACTTTAAATCCAGATCAACGCCCACGCCGTCCTTTACATCAATATGCAACAAAGAGTGAAAAGGAGAAGTGACCAAGGCTCCCAAAACAGTCCAATCTATTTCAAAATGAGAATGACTTGTATATACTATTGCATCTGAACTACTTTTTCTGAGTCGCTGAAGAAGAACTGGATCATAAGGATTCAAAGAATGGGGAGTAAAAGCATCGATTATGCAGTTTATAAAAGTAAATCTCTCATTTGCATCATATCCTATCATCGGAACGTTAAAATCAAATATTGTAAAATCATTATTCCTTACTGTAATAATAGAATTGGATAATTTTACTTGCATAGAAGAACTTCCATTCTGATAAATAAAAGAAGTGCCAAAATTGTTTAGATAGGAAAATGAAATGTTTTGATCCAACAGTAGCATGGGAGACATATTGTCCGCGACGACAATCCCTTTATCTACCGTATCATAGTAGATTTGATTGAACACGAAAAACCCCCCGGACTCAATCCGGATACCTTCGGTCTGTCTGTAATTAGCCCCCCCTTCATAATAGGTCCCACCTGTTGAAGACTTAGACAATATATGAACATTATTTAGTATATGGCCTGCCGACTTGGTTATTATGGCCTGTTTTGTTCCGTAAATAAAAGTGTCTGATATCTTACAGTCATGGCATGAGCCATCAATGTATATCCCGATCGTCTCATTATTGGAGGAGATTCCTTGAATCGTCACATTGTCAATTTTCGTATCTGAACTAGCCGTACCCTTAAAATCGTCGGTCACATTGATCCGGATGTGCGTTGCTCTACCTCTTATCAAACTCATAGATCGGAGTGACACCAATTGCTTTAACCCATTTACAAGAATTCCATTATCGGCATTGTAGCAATCAAAAACACCTCCTTCAATATAAGAGAACTGCCTCAAAGAGCGATCAACAATTTGTCTTTCGGAGTAACCGACTTTCAGCAACGCTTCAAGATGTTTATCCGACCTGATCAGAGCATTTTTATCAAAAATAATATTTACATTTTTCGTGTAATCCAATGGTAAAACAATCGGTTCAGTGAGTGTGTAGGTCCCAGCCGGAAAATAAAGAGTCCTTTTGTACGATTTATTAACTATGTCATTTAATTCTGAACCGATCGGTGTGCCGTCATTGCGCACACCATGATCAATGACTGAGACGATATTGTCGCTGGCATGTAGACCATTATGGCCATTTATAACTTCGTCTCCTAAAACTTTATTACTACAGGAGTGTAATAAGAGAATACCAATACAGATAAAAAAACTCCTTTTGGATAATAATGATAGTACTATATTTTTTTCATAATAAAACAATTCAACTTTTATTAATAAAGCATTTTTTGTGACACTTTGTCATTTATTTCAATCATTTTTTTTTAGTAACTCCCTGAAATATAGCTGCATCGTACGAGAGTATGTTCAAATCCTATTAAAGACATCATCTAGAAGTACTCCTCACATACGATCTGGCAACGGAAGTTTCAGACTACGTTGAAAACTATCAGCTTACTTATCAATGCGGATTTGCTCAGTGCTGATACTGAATTCAAAAACTAATACCCCGGTGAATTACTGGATTTACTTCATGAATAGGTCTAGCTTCTCTCCTTGTATTGATTCATTTCCTTCTAGCGGAATAGGCAGAAGGGGGAGACTGATGAAGGGATATCAGGAGACTCACCAGGGCATAAGTCTTTATTGGATAAGTAATACTGGCATAATGGATATTCTCTACAAGAAAATCAAGATTAATAACCTGGATTCTGTTCGATGATACCACCTGATTCATTTATAATACGTCTCGGAATTGGAAAGAGTATCATATGATCCGCAGCATTATTATATCCATTTGCTAATGCTTGGTTTATAAACTCTCCATGACGAATCAAATCTTGACGACGCCAACCTTCAAAATAGAGTTCATGGCCACGTTCCATGAGTAAAAATTCATTAAACGTTTCTTTGCTCGTTTGAATATCTGCAGGAATGGTATGGGAAACGCCGGCACGATCTGTGATTTGCTTGAGATATCCTAAAGCCTTATCAGTAGGACCGTTTAATTCATTCTCTATCTCGGCTAGTGAAAGTAACACATCCGCATATCTGAATATTACCATATGAATATCCCCCTTGGCTGCGGAACTAGTGGAATAAAAATATTTTAATGCAATTGCTCCAAGATCTAGGCGAGTACCTTTATTTGGACCTTCTCGGGTTGCAATTTCTCCTTTAGTAGTAATATAGTTGTCAGCGATACCTGCTAAACGCTTGTCTGTCTTATCAAATGTGTCATAGAAGTTCCAGCGCATGACGAAAACGCCCCAATATGGATTTACATCTTGACCTAATACATTACCACAATCAGGCGGTATAGCATAGAAGAACCATTCTGAGCCTGCTTGTGCACCGCTAGGTACTGCCCAAATAACTTCATCATCATGCTCATGACCTTCGCTAAATGGAATTTTGTAATCATCCGAAAGCTTATAACCGAGTGTTAACATGCTTTCTGCGTATGGTAATGCTTTATCAAATTGATGATCATTCATATATAGTTTCATGAGCAACATTGTTGCTACACCTTTATTTACTTTTCCCCAATCGGAAGTGCCATTTGTCTTATCAAGAAGATCAGGCATGGCTTCGGTCAAGTCTTTCACCATTTGGTTGAAGTATTCTTCTTTGGACGGTCGAGGCTCATATTTGATATCATCCAATTTATTTGGATCGATAATGTAAGGTATGGGACCATAAATATCATAGAAACAAAACATAGCCCAGGCTCTTAAACATTTAGCTTCGGCAATAAGCCCCTTTTTAGTATTCTCGTCGATGGTCTCATTTTTTTGAATAACATCGATTACGTTGGTAGCATGGGTAATGGCACGGCTAACTGTATAAGAGTTATATGTGTCGAACCCATCAGCCCAGTTGAAGATTGAACCTTGTGCCTCTAAATTGTATGTCTCATCAGTAGTCTGATGGCCTTGCCCCCACCATCCGCCTCTTCCTGTGGTCATTAACGGCCAAACCCAACCTCCGTACGCTGCATGGTTAGCACCTCCAGAATTACACTTAAAATTCGCATAAATACCGATCAATAATTGACGAGCATCTTCTTCTGTTACAGGAAAATTTGTTTCAGAATAAGAAGAATATATCTTAGGATCAAGATCACAAGAAGAAAAACTTATGAGCAAGAAAAGAAATATTAAGAATGCAATTATTCTGTTTTCTATATTTTTTTTCATATTATTTTTATTTTAGAATGTTATATCAATACCAAAAACCAGTGTGAGAGGAATAGGAAGAGGTGATGCATTTTGTTCCATTTCTGGATCTAAACCTTTATAATTGGTTAGAATCAAAGAATTTTGCAAATCTCCGTATACGGACACATTTTGAGCAAGCTTACTACTTCTTAACCATTGTTCAGGAATGATGTAAGTAACCTTGATATCTTTAAACCGAATGTAGTTTGTGTTTTGTAATGTAAAATCATCCGTGCCTGAAGGATTACTGTTTGCAGTTAAGTTAGGTGCAATACCAGGCCACCAGCCTGTATTGTTGTAACTAGTCCATACATCATACATTTTGTAGCTTGTGTTTACTAGATCAGGTAAACTCCGGTATCCCCAAGCATCCCAGGTCTTTTGACCCAATACACCGTAAGTAGTAATGTCAAGCATTATATTTTTGTAGCGTAAATTTGTTCCTAAACCGAAGTTTAATTTTGGTTCATTAGTTCCCAGTCTTACGATATCATTTTCGTCCATTTTACCATCACCATTAATATCCACATATTTCTTGTTACCCACATAGGCATTTGGTTGAAGTACCACACCGTTCGAAGTATATTGCTGTATTTCCTCAGGTGATTGAAAGATTCCGTTAGTTTTCCATCCATAAATAGGCCAGAGATCATCTTGTTCCTTAATCCACGGATTAATTTGTACTTCAGGATTTCGTTCGACCCATTTTGAGCGATTATGACTAAAGTTTAGATACGCACTCCAGTTAAAATCTTTGTTTTTTATGATCATTCCGTGAAGGTCAACTTCGAAACCTTGACTTCGAGTTGAACCAATATTCTTTGCTAATGAGTTTACGACGTCCGTAACTGGAAGAGCTGCCCAATCAAGCAAGTCTTTAGCAGTTCGTCTATATAAATCGAAACTTCCTGAGAGGCGTCCTCTGTAAAACTCAAAATCAAGACCTATATTGGTAGTTATATCGGTTTCCCACTTCAGGTTTTTATTGCCTTTCTGCGCTTGAGCAATTCCTCGGTTGAATACCCCGTTAAAATAATACCAAGTACCCGTACCCGAGGTATAAGTTGATATACTATAATTGTTACCTGTTAGGATGCTTTCGTTGCCTGAGGTGCCTATGCCACCTCTAAGTTTTAAATTGCTTAACACATCATTATTCACAAACTCTTCTTCTGAAATATTCCACCCTGCAGATATTCCAGGAAACCAACCCCACTTGTTGTTTTCTGCAAAAACCGACGAACCGTCTCGACGGATGGTTGCACCAAGAGTATAACGTTGCTTGAAAGTATAGTTCAAGCGACCGAAAAACGATAATTTATTTCGACTGAAACGATGAGAATTATAAAGTGTGTTACCCAGATCGGATGAAAGTTGAAGGTAGTTATTTTCGAGCACATCTGTGGGGAAATTGAAGACTGTGACTGAATAGCTATTTCCAGAAGTAATGTAATACCCGGATCCAATTACCGCATTTAAGTAATGATCATTATCGATATCTTTGTTATATGTGAGGTATTCTTCTAAATTGTAATTGTTGTTGTATGCATTCGAAAAACCACCGTAATTTTCCTGTGTTTGCTGTGCTACCCGAGATTTTTTAGGAGAAAATATATCTCTACCTTCATCGGTCTTATCAATTGACAATTGTATATTAGCCTTCAGTTCTGGAGTGATACTAACTTCTAAATTGGGTGCGAACATCAGTCGTTTAGTCGTGGTCAAATCTTTCATGTAATTCCAAGCCAAGGGGTTGTTTGAAAGAGGTTGTTCAGGAGTGGTGAGATTATCATTTTCATCCATTAATGGAAGTCGAGGCGAAAACATAAGCGCTGAACCCGTTTGGGGAGCCTCATTGGCATTTTGTCTCCAGTGACCAGATGAAGGATTATTTGCTTGTAAAATGGTATACATGCTCGCTACGTTTAGTTTTACAAGCTTACTGATAACAGTTTCAATATTGACTCGGCCACTGAAGCGTTCGAGGTCGCTCACCTTCACAATTGATTTATTATTGAGGTAGTTAAACGATCCGTAAATTTTAAAATTTTCACTGCCTGCTGTTATTGATACATTATGTGTATTTATCATACCAGTACGAACAATTGAATCAAAATGATTATATGTTTGGGTTTGTGCTAAATCATTTTCATCGTACCTAATGTTCCACCCAGAAGAAGGCGGAGTAGTTGTTCCATAAGGATAGTATTTATTGTTATAGAGCCATGTTTCTTTTTGGGCCAAGTTAGACTGAGTCATATAATCTTGGGCATTAAGCATTTCATAATATTCACCGATACGCTGAACAGAGAACGACCCACCGTAAGTGACCTGTGGTTTTCCTCTTTGCCCTTTTTTAGTCGTAATAATAATAACTCCGTTTGCGGCAGAAGAGCCATAGATAGCAGCTGCCGAAGCATCCTTTAAAACCTCAATCGTGGCTATATCATTAGGATTTAAGGTAGCTAAAGGACTTCGATTCGATGCATCTCTCGTGGCAAAATCCCTTGTATTAGAAGGACCCAACTTAGCAGCCTTGTTTGAGTTTGAATTTATCATAACCCCATCGATAATATACAGAGGTGCGTTTGAACCGTGAGGCGAGAGTGCACCACGAATATTTACAGACATACCACTACCCGGTTGGGCTGAGTTTTGACGAATAATTAAACCCGCGACCATGCCTTGTAGCAAATTGTCCGCACTAACGGCGTTAGGTGCTAAAATATCTTCCCCCTTTACTGATGAAATTGCTCCTGTTATTGTTCTTTTAAGTTGAGACCCGTATCCTGTCACTACCAGTTCGTCTAACACTCTTGTATCCTCTTGTAATATGATATTGAGAGTGGTTCTGTCTGTCGTTGAAATATCTTGCTCCAGATAACCAATATAGGAAACCCTAATGTTTGCATCGTCTTCTATATTTAAAGAGAAATTGCCATCAAAATCAGTAACGGTTCCATTGGTGGTACCTACTTCCACGATATTTGCACCTATAATAGGTGTTCTATCTTCATCGGTAACGGTTCCGGTTACCTGTTTTTTTTGCTGTTGTACTTCAGCGGCAAGAAGGTTCTCTTCTTCCGTTGATGTCGCA
>CAZBVD010000095.1:0-6855 GCA_964495235.1 uncultured Dysgonomonadaceae bacterium
CTTTGCGAACATGATCGGCTTTTTCTTCGGCACTATCAAAGTTCGTATTTAAATAATTGGGCGAGAATAGTGGTTTCATAATAAAGAACATGAAGATTAATTTTATGATTACAATTATCCACAGAGTTTTCCCAAGGGTAGTCATATTAGTGAATCCCTCCCAAAACATTTTAAACCAATTGAATTTTGCTTTTTTTTCAGCCATATGATGTATAAATTATAGAGTATAAGGTAAATAGTGAGCAGTAGTTTCCTTGTTCTTTGCTGCATATTCCTTGCTCATTAGTTTTTGAAGAGAAAAAGGCAAAGATAAGGCTTTCGAAGTTTTTGAAATGAAGGAGTTTACTTTAGTAAATAACTGTTTCAAAAACGAGAGCAACGCAGTATTTGACTTTTTCTCACTAAAACTATTAAGCTTGTCCTATTCCTCCTAAGGGAGGCAAAAACCCAAGGTTTTCATTATTAATTGAAACAGGACCATTCATTTTCTCAAACTTCTCAATATTCTCTTCCAATGCGGCCAATAGGCGTTTAGCATGATCAGGAGTTAAGATAATACGCGATTTTACTTTTGCCTTTGGCACTCCAGGAACTACTCTAATAAAATCTAACACAAACTCAGAGGATGAGTGTGATATAACAGCCAAGTTTGAATAAGTACCTTGAGCAATATCTTCTGATAACTCTATTTCTAAGTGATTGTTGGGATTGTTTTTATTTTGATTCATATATTTAATGTTTTATGGTCTTTTATGAAATATTTATAAATTTGATATTCAGTGTCAACTTCAGGCTGCAAAGTCTTTTTTATAACTACAACTCAAATAAAATTACAACTTTGACACATTTAATTACAAATATATAATATATATACTATTATTAATTGCTTTATTCGTTAAAAAGCAGGTGTGAAAAGAAAAACGTTCAATATTATTTTGATAATATTGAACGTTTTTTTGTTTCACTAATCTGCTTACTATCTATTATTGAATATTTCTACTATTTTGAATATGTGTGAGCTCTTTCAATAAATCTTGCAATGTCTCTTTTGCATCTCCCAGTCTTAGATGCATACCTTCTGCTCGTTCATACAGCGGATTGTTTACACCTGCATATCCAGGATTCAAATCGAAGTTACAAATAATCACTTGCTTAGCATCATCCACATTCAAAATGGGCATACCGTATATGGGAGTATCTTCGGCATCGCGGGCAGCTGGGTTCAAGACATCATTAGCACCGATAACAACCACTGCATCCACATTTTTGAACTCATTGTTCACCGCATCCATTTCATACAATTGCTCATAAGAAACATCGGCCTCGGCAAGCAACACATTCATATGCCCTGGCATTCTACCTGCTACAGGGTGAATAGCATATTTTACTGTTGCACCGTTTAGCTCTAACTGATCGGCCAGTTGCTTTACCAAATGCTGCGCTTGCGCCAAAGCCATTCCATAACCAGGAACAATTATCACAGAGTGAGCAGCAGCTAAAACAGCTGCAGCCATTGGGTCTGGGTTCTTTACATCGCTAATTATATTAGTGTTAACAGCCGATTGAGCATTCTGTAACTCTGCCAACAGCTGTTGCAATGTTTCTTTGGCATCGCCCAGTTTAAGCACCACACCTTCTTCTCGCTCATAGAGCGGATTGTTAACTCCAGCATATCCAGGATTCAAATCGAAGTTGCAAATAATCACTTGCTTTGCTTCGTCTACATTCAAAATGGGCATACCGTAAATGGGAGTATCTTCGGCATCTCGGGCAGCGGGGTTCAACACATCGTTTGCACCGATAACAATCACTGCATCCACATTTTTGAACTCATTGTTCACCGCATCCATTTCATACAATTGCTCATAAGAAACATCGGCCTCGGCCAACAACACATTCATATGCCCTGGCATTCTGCCAGCCACCGGGTGAATAGCATATTTTACTGTTGCTCCATTCATCTCCAACTGATCTGCCAATTGTTTTACCAAATGTTGTGCTTGAGCCAAAGCCATTCCATAACCAGGAACAATTATCACAGAGTGAGCAGCAGCAAGAATTGCACCAGCTATGGGTGCTTGCTTATCAAGATCGGTTTCAAACTTTGTGTCAAAGGTGGGATGATCGTCTTGCAATTCTTTCAAAAGTTGTCGAAGCGTTTCTTTTGCATCACCCAATCTTAAACTCACTCCTTCTTTTCGCTCATAAAGCGGATTGTTTACACCAGCATAACCAGGATTCAAATCAAAGTTACAAATAATCACTTGCTTTGCTTCGTCTACATTCAAAATGGGCATTCCGTATATAGGAGTATCCACGGCATCGCGGGCTGCAGGATTTAGCACATCATTAGCACCAATAACCACAACAGCATCCACATTCTTGAACTCACTGTTCACTGCATCCATTTCATACAATTGCTCATAAGAAACATCGGCCTCGGCAAGCAATACATTCATATGCCCTGGCATTCTACCTGCTACAGGGTGAATAGCATATTTTACTGTTGCACCATTTAGCTCCAGCTGATCTGCCAATTGTTTTACCAAATGTTGTGCTTGAGCCAAAGCCATACCGTATCCTGGAACAATAATTACAGATTTGGCAGTAGCCAAAACATTAGTCGCAGCAAGGTCTTTTCCAGTTGCTGTTTCCGTAGCATCAGTTTTAGCATTTGCTTTTACACTATTAAAATCCAACAATAGTTGCTGCACTGTTTTTTTAGCGTCGCCCAATTGCAAGAAAACTCCCTCTGTTCTTTTATAGATAGGATTCTCAACTCCTGCATAACCAGGATTCAAATCGAAGTTGCAAATAATTATCTCCTTTGCCTCGTCCACATTCAAAATGGGCATACCATATATAGGAGTATCCTCGGCATCTCTTGCTGCGGGGTTCAACACATCGTTTGCACCAATAACCACTACAGTATCTACATTTTTGAACTCACTGTTCACCGCATCCATTTCATACAACTGCTCATAAGAAACATCGGCTTCGGCCAATAATACATTCATATGCCCTGGCATTCTGCCAGCAACAGGGTGAATAGCATATTTTACCGCTGCACCATTTTGCTCTAATTGATCTGCCAATTGTTTTACCTGATGCTGTGCTTGAGCTAACGCCATTCCGTATCCTGGAACAATAATTACAGACTTAGCATCTGCAAGAACAGTTGCAGCTGTTTTCTTTGTAGTTATTTTTGATGGTGCAATTGTTTTTTCAACTTTTACTTCAGACTTAGGAGCTGGTTGTTTAGTTTGCGATTTTTGTTTCTGAGCCGATGTATTTCCGGTGAGAATATCTAATAAGTTGCGATTCATAGCTCTACACATTATTTGTGTGAGTAACAAACCCGATGCTCCAACAACACCACCCACTCCCACCAATAATATATGACCAATAGCCATACCTGCAACAGCACCCGCCACTCCGCTCAATGAGTTGAGCAACGATATAGTGATAGGCATATCTGCACCCCCCACTCTTATTGCAAAGATATATCCAAATGATGCACTAAAGAGTATGCCAACAATGAGTATAAAAGGGGGTTCTGATAGTACAGGCACTGTTGAGCCTATAAATACGGCAAGCAAAACAGCCACAACCGAGCCTAAAAGTGTGATTTTTGTATGCGCACCATGATTCTTATACACAACGGGTCTTTGAGGCAATATTCTATGCAATTTACCTGCGGCAATTAAACTACCCACCAGTGTAATTACCCCTATTACCAAGGCCAATGATGCTGTTACATTAGAAAACACAGGATACGCTGTTAGCGCATTGCCAACACCCAGCAAAGAGAGCCCTCCCACAATAGCAGAAGCTGCGCCCCCTACTCCATTTAGCAGGGCAACCATTTGAGGCATCTGTATCATCTTTACCCGCCTATACATAACAAAACCAATAGCCAAACCCACTACCATGTAAATATAGATAGATACTACACCCAATATCTCGTATTTTATGAGCGTAACCAAAACTCCTGAGAACAAGCCAAAAGCACTGAGCAAATTGCCCTGCACCGATGTTTTTACCTTGCTCATCATCCATATACCAGCAATTACTATAACAACCAGCACAGCACAAATTATATAATATAAGATATCGTTCATTTTCTTGATGGTTTTTTCTTGTTAAACATGCGGAGCATTCTGTCGGTTACCCCAAAACCACCCATTACATTAATGGCTGCTAAAACAATAGCTATACCCCCAATAATTTGACCAATAATAGATTCGCCATTATTAAAAGCAACGCCTACAGCCACCATTGCTCCCAAAATAGAAATGCCCGACAAGGCATTCATCCCCGACATAAGCGGAGTATGCAAAAGACTGGGAACTTGTCTTATAATAAAATAACCAACAACTGTTGATACTATAAAAACTAAAATTAAAATCCAAGGACTCATATATGTATCGTTTTTTTAAAATAAAAAAGATAGCTGTTCCAATAATCAGTTAAATCATCAAAACAGCTATCTACTCATATAAACTTTAGAATTATTTTTTTTAGGCTATCCCCATTGCTTCTTTAGTACCTGCGTGTACAATTTCGCCATCTAGAGTAACCAATATTGAGCGAACAATTTCATCGCTCGTATCCAATTTTATTGTATCATCTTTAATCAGGTATTTCACTAAGTTGTAAACATTGTTGGCAAACATCCAAGTAGAACTTGTGGGAAGCATTCCAGGTATGTTTTTTATTCCCTGAATCATTACACCATGTTTCACCTCTTTCTTTCCGGGTGTTGTAATCTCACAATTACCTCCTTGGTCAATAGAAATATCTACAATAACAGAACCTTTTTTCATGGTTTTAACCATCTCTTCTGTCAACACTACTGGAGCAATTTTTCCAGGTATCAAAGCACTACAGAAAATTATATCCATATCGGTAATTACTTCCGATAATACTTTTCTCTCTTTATCTAACCATTCATCAGAAATTTTATTGGCATAACCACCTTCTGCTACAGCAACTTCGGCTGGTATGTCAAACTCAATTACTTTTGCACCTAAACTCTGCGATTGCTCAACAGCTGCTGGCCTTATATCAAGTGCATAAGTTATTGCACCCAATCTCTTGGCGGTAGCAAGTGCTTGCAAACCTGCAACACCCACACCAATTACCAACACCTTGGCTGGTTTGAGCATACCTACTGCTGTAAACATTTGAGGCATAAAAACAGACAAATCGTTCGCGGCCATTAAAATACCTTTATATCCTGCGCATGTGCTCATAGAGGTAAGAGCATCCATGTTTTGAGCACGCGATATACGTGGAACTCCGTCAAGAGTGAGACTTGTAACTCCTACGGCAGCAAGTTTTTTCACCATTTCATGATTTACTGGCGATGCTGGATGGATAAAAGTAATCAAATACTGCCCTCTGTGCATCATATCTACTTCGTGCATATTTTTTGCTTCATTAAATAGCGGCTCTTTTACTTTAAGTATCAAGTCCGATCTTTTAAAAAGCTCTAAGGTGTCTGCAACAATTTCGGCACCCATAGCCACATAATCCTCGTCGTGATAGAGGGAGTTAACTCCTGCATCTTTTTCAATTAAAACTTTTTGTCCGTCTTCAATAAATTTTTTCACAGTTTCTGGGCTTGCTGCAACTCGTGCTTCTCCCAGCATAATTTCTTTAGGAATTCCTATTGTCATAGTCTTATAAATGTATTAGAATAGTTTTTAAATAAAATAGGTTTTTTCAATGATCTCATATTGCATTCATCAACATAAGTTTCTACCACAAATTTATGCATAATAAATAAGAATGACAATTTATTAACTCTTTAAATTGATAGAGATATGCAAAGGCTTCATCATGCCACAACCAATAGCAGGCAATACTTTTAGCATAATAACAGCAACTAACACTATAACCATACAAAATGTAAATAAATGAGCCAGGTTTAATATTATTCACATATTTAGTAGCCTTTTTATAGACTCTTGCACTGAATGTTTTCTCTATTAAATAATTAAACATTATATTTGCACATCTAATAAAAAATAATTTTTAAACACTTTATAAATATGGTAAATTACAAAGATTTAGGTCTTGTAAACTCAAGAGAGATTTTCAAAAAAGCATTTGAAGGTAAGTATGCAATTCCTGCATTCAACTTCAACAACATGGAGCAAATGCAAGCAATAGTTTCGGCATGTGTTGAAACTAAGTCTCCTGTTATTTTACAAGTTTCAAGTGGTGCGCGTAAATACGCCAACCAAACCTTGCTGCGCTACATGGCTCAAGGTGCAGTTCAATATGCAAAAGAGTTGGGTTACGAAATTCCAATCGTACTTCACTTAGACCATGGCGATAGCTTTGAACTATGTAAAGACTGTATCGACTCTGGTTTCTCTTCGGTAATGATTGATGGTTCTCATCTTCCTTATGAAGAAAACGTGGCATTGACAAAAAAAGTTGTTGACTATGCTCACAAGTTCGACGTAACTGTAGAAGGTGAGTTAGGTATTCTTGCTGGTGTTGAAGATGATGTAGTTGCAGAGCACAGCACATACACAGAGCCAGACGAAGTTGTTGATTTTGTAACACGCACAGGTGTTGACTCTCTTGCAATTTCAATTGGTACTTCTCACGGAGCTTTTAAATTTACACCAGCACAATGCACACGCAACGAAGATGGTAAATTAGTGCCACCACCACTACGCTTCGATATTCTTGAAGAAATTGAGCGTCGTATTCCAGGCTTCCCAATTGTTCTTCATGGTTCATCATCTGTTCCACAAGAATATGTTGAAACTATCAATAAATACGGTGGTGAGTTGAGCGACTCTATCGGTATACCCGAAGAGCAACTACGCAAAGCTG
>CAZBVD010000096.1:0-6837 GCA_964495235.1 uncultured Dysgonomonadaceae bacterium
AAATGGTGGAGGCGGCGTCCACCAATTAAAGAGGTCTTATATTTGATATATAAAATTTTTTTTCTTAATGCGTACAGTTTTATGCCTAATTATATACCTGGTTTACGGTTTTTCCGATGAGTAAAATTATGAAGTAATAATTTTACTCAAACGAGGGTAGCCCTAATGCCAACATTAGCTTGTTCTATCTTTTTAATATTCGCTTTTTGTGATAATTCCTTTGGGTTCAAGTGCTTTATGTCTTCGGCGGCTTTATTACGTGAGATAGTATAAAATTTGAGAAGGTTAATGATGTTTTTATCTGATGTTATGGTAGAGATGTTACTAAAATCATTCTTATGGATAATGGGTTTTACAAATGCAAGCTGTTGCTCAGAAAGCGAAGAAAACGCATTCCACCATTCATCAGTCATACCTATTTTTTCGTAAAACAATCTGTATATAATCATGACTTCTGGCATGTATAAGAGTTTAAAATATTCTCGTTCATTTTGGCCAAAGGCTTTTTCAAAAAAAGCTTTCCCTCGACCGATTTTCCCTTTTGTCGAATTCAGTATTGCTTGGATAGAACGAATAAATTTTCTGTTCCAATGCTTACCAAGGAAGGCCCGATTCTTAAAGTACAAGGGGTCTTGGATGGGATGATATTTCATGGGAAAAGAATATATATTAATGTCTAACTCTTCGCAGAGTCTAATATTGAGTTGGAGACGTAAAAACAAGTCAATAGGCTTTTCATTATAATTATATAAAACATAGTTAGACATTTCTTTGATGCCATTTTCAGCAGCTAAGCGAATTGCTTTTTCATAAGTACTTCGTAGGTTCCAAGAGTCAAAGGCAATACGTAGCGGACGTATTGCTATTTCTGCTATCTTTTTTGCTTTTTCTGGGGTGAATAGTCTTGCATCCAACCCCTGGTTAAAATCGACATAGCGTGATTTAGGTCTGGTGTACCTATGCTTTTCATATAAAGGTGAGAAAAAATCATGGACTTTTAGTATAGCTTCTTTCGTCGCAGTGTGGGGGGATAACAGGTTATTCTCAGACAGGACTATATATAGTTCGGTTTTTGAGGTCCCAGTTAGTTTTTTGTAGAGGATAGAGTAAATACTAACTATACGGTTTATATAACTAGAATAATTGTCCTGTTTCTTCTTGAGATGTTGGAAAAGTATATTATACTTGTTTGGTTCAATAAATTTAGCGCCTGCACTAAATCCGCATGATTTAATTTCATCAATAATGTTGTCAAATTTTTCAGAGGCCAAAACATTATTGTCTAAAAGCAGTAGATTTCTTTTTTCCCCAAAATTTTCCTTCACATATGCAATTTGGTCCTTGATACTTACATATTCATTATATATTGGCTCTAATTGTGGGACAGCACAAAAAGGACAAGAATTAACACAACCGCGTGTGGTATAGCCGTAATACCCATCATTTTCAGGATAGTTATAGTCAATATCATAGAGGATAGAGTAATCAAGAGGAAGGTGATCTATAATAATTCCATTTTGATCAAATTCTCCCCCCTTGTCTAATAGCCCACATTGAGGATAAATCCCTGTTTCTTTAAAAATTTCTTCAGGGAGTAGGGTGGCTGCAATCCCGCCAACTTTAATACCATCTATATTTTTACAGAGAGATTTAAAGCTGTTGATAGAATCAATTGTTTGTTTCCAATAGAAGGTGAAAAGTGTTGTTATATAGATTCTATCCCAGGTGGGGGTGTCTAAATAACCTTTTGATGTGAAGTATTTTCTATAGTATTTGAGATTACTGCCTATTAGAGTGCTTTTACTAAGATTTACAAGCTTTTCGTAAGCTATCGCCAGTCCTCTTTTAATATACGTTTCAATTTCGTTTTTATAACTTTTCCAGTTTACTGTGGAATCATTGTGATAGAGTTTGACAAATAATTCTTCGCAAATTTGTTTTACAATAAAATTATTGAAGTCTCCTTTATAGAAGAGGACATTATCACCAAGTTTTTTGTGATATGTGGATATTTTCATCAGACCCATTGGGGGATATTTGTTTTTATAATTTGGCTCAACTAGTAAAATCTTTTTTACCATTTTTTAGTTCTTCCTGTATCTTTTCAATCAACTCTTCACTGTGTTCAGGTGGCAGGTTGCGCTGAATAACTTCATAAATTCTTGAGACTAGTTTACGTTGTTTCTCTGGTAAAGAAGATAGTTCGTCAACAAGATAGCGAGTCTTTTTTTTACTCTGCCCTTCAATCGTTGGTTTTATTCCTTTTAATTTATTTTTTTTTGAAGAAGGAATATTTTCCTTTTCGGGAGTATTTTTATAAGTCTGCTTGATTCTATCAAATACAACTTTGAGAACCTCATTTCCCTCTGCTTTATGTTCAAGACGCTCTAAGACTCTCTTGGCTTTTATGTTAGCTTTTTTTGCTGATTCGATTTCTAGCCTAAATTTTTGCTCTGCTTGGTCGTTAATAAAGCGGCCCTGTTTTTGTTCGTATTCAATTTCTTTTTTATATAATGTAGTTTCTTTTTTTAAGCTGTTTTTTATCGTGTTTGCATCAGTGTACAAAGTATGAAGTTGCATTGAAAAGTAGTATGAGAGCTCTCCTTCAAAAAGATATCTTATTTCATTTTCATTGAAATAATCGCGTCTCGCATTGGGTATTAAATCTTTATGTGTAGTGTGTACTTCGCCTATGAAATATAGGTTTGCTCTACGTTCTTTAAATAAGGGTATTAGTGTTTTTTCGTCGCCAATCTGGATATTTGCTTGTCTAACTCGGATCCCTGCCATAGTGTTTAAAGGGAAAGGAATTTGAGTTTCAAATCTACTAACCCCATACCACATCCATGCGAGTAGATTTTCGTCGTTGTCATGGAATTCATGAATTACGATATTGTAAACTTCATCATAACTTTTTTTATTGCCAGATTTTTCCTTTTTATATAGTTGGGTAGAGTATGGCTTTAAAATATCTTCACTATTTACAAATATTTTGTATTCTTTTATAGGGATATTTTTTTTCTTTTGGTATTTATGTATCTTGTCCTTATAAAAAAAATTGCTATGGAATGGGACTGGGGCGTTAAGAGAAATATATTCTTTGACGTCTTCTACTTCTAGTAGGTCAATATTTTCGTTTCTAATACCTATTAATTCCACAATAAAAAAATGTTCATCAGCCTGGCATTCCTCCTGATTATAGCTAATTACCTTCTTAAGGAGAATTGACGCTTCATCTGTTATTGCTGTGTCATCTAGCATATCATTCAGAAGCTTAGCATCCCAAGTCATGATAGTCTTTTCAGTTTCACCTTTGGTCGTAGTAGTAAAGCGCAGGGTATCGCAGTATGCCAATCCCCCTAGTCGACCAATACCTCGAAAGCCAATAGATTCACCTTTCTTTTTTTGTGAATCGGCAACATCTGCTAATGTAACGGCTATTTTTTCCTTGCTAATACCTGCACCATTGTCAACGATTGAAATATAGCGTTTATTAGGGTCAATCGTAATATTTATTTCTAATTCGTTAGGGTCATTTAGGGGCTGGTCAATGGAGTTTTGAATATATTCACGGTATATTATCCTTGAATCTTGATACATTGCCCTCGTTAGATTCTCAATGGCATTTTTTCCAATTTTTATCTTTCCCACAATGGCTCCTACTATTTGAATTGTTTGAATATTGGGAGAGGAAATTTAATGTTGAGAAGAGATCTGAATATAGGGTTTTGCACAATGTACTCTCCTTGCTTTAAGCGAGTCATCATACTTTTATATACGGATGGGATATATTTATAATCTCCACTTGATAGTTCTATAGAATTTGTGCGTCCATATGCAAAAGTTGAGCAATTACCAGCAACACGCGGAAGGATAGCACTTTTAAATTGTTCTGCTGCAAATAAAATTACTCCAAGTGAGCGACCTCGTTCGGCTATATCTAATATTTGTTTGAGTATTGGAGAATCTTTTGGTGCGTCTCTAGAAGCAAACTTGTTGAGCTCATCTATGAACACAACCACACGTGCAGGAGGGTGTTTCCCTTGGTTTTTGTCTTTTTCTTCCAGTTGAAAGTTATAGAGAGCTCTAATAGTGTTGCCAAAAACATAGGCTTGCATATCCGTGTCTAGCCTAGCAATATCAATTACGTAAACATCATTTTTTTGAAGTTCTAATATTTTGTCAGCAATGCGCACTTCGCCTTTATTTTCATCAAGATCATTGAATAATGGGTTGCGATACACAGATTTTTTTATATGTCGTGTAAATTTTCGCCAGCTTATAACAGGTATCTCATTATTCCTACTTTTAGTTGAGCTTCCTCCTGCTTCGCATAATTGCTCAAGTCTGTTGATGAAGCTTTGCCAGGTCGAGACCTTATCAAAGCCATTTTGGCCATCCACTATCTGATTCAGTATGCCTGACATCGTTTGTGTTGAGTCTTCTACATTTGAAAACATTAGTTCAAGATTATCTTTGTCTTGTTCATACGTAAACTTGTACTGAAAAGCCTTCTTCGCTTTTCGTTGCTTATCGTATAGCTCTGTGGGTGCGTACGAGTTTGTCTTGTTTTTCGTAGCATAAGGATAAAAATATTTAACTTGAGAAAATGGCTTTGGTGTCATTCCAAGCATTTCGTAAATAGACTTTGTTCTTTTTTCGTCTTCAGTGCTCCCGTCAAAGTCGTTTGGTTCATCGATTGCTAGCAAATCTCTGCCCTTAACATTGAAGACCACAAAAGCAACACTATCAGTATCACTGTCCAGCTCTCTATCTAGTTCATTTGGTGTTTCTTTACTATATTTATCTTGGATAGATTTCAATAAAAACATTGCAAAAGAAGTTTTGGCTGCCAGTCCAGAGATGCCTGAAATGTTTAGATGGGCGCCTTCTGGACCAATAAGAAAACGAGAATCGACGTTGACGGGAAGTGTTATTTTATTGTTCTCACCAGAATTTTCGTACATTTCTAAATAGCCACAAACCAATGGATTTTTAATGTTCGATAAGCCAAGCGCCTTACTTACTTCATCCGCTGTTGCAAGATAAACTCGTGCTCCACTTTGAACTGGTATGAAAATGTTTTTATCATTGCCTACAACCGTTGCTTTCACATAATTCATGCCAATGCGCAAGGTTGGAGCGTCCGTGTGTACATCCCCAAAGTCATTAGATATAAAGTTGGATAAAAAACTAGAAGAATCAGTAATATGAGATATTTCTTCAATAACGGCAAAGGTGCTACTGTTATTGATGTGCTCTACCTTAACGACATCAAAAGGATTTAATATGAGATCAATATTTGTCCAAAAACAAAAATTATCAATGGTTGTTGGGACTTTTTCCGTAGCTATAATGCGACCAATGAGTGTCATAATTCCCTCTAGAAAAGCCGCATAACCAGCTGGCTGTTAAGGTATTTGCTTTTAATATATTGTTCTGTGACATAAATGGGATATAGGTGATTAGCCCATCTTTCGTCAGCTCCATAGCAAACAGGATTCCTTTCATTGAGTAAGAAGGCTGATATGTTGTCAATATCTGCTGTTGCTATTCCATGTACTCGTTCTGCTTCTGTAACTATTAACTTTTCAATCTTAAGAACGCCATCGAAAATACTATTGGTATATTGTGCATCTCGTACTCTTATATACCATATGCAAAAATCTGCCTTAGCCCTGCTTGATGTGTACCGATAGGCAGGAGTGCGTTCAAATACATTTAGCTTTGCAATAACATTTGAATTGGTGCCTCCACCTTGAATTTGACATTTAGTAGGATCAAATGACTTCGAAACACCAATTACTCTTCGATAGTTATTTAGTATACGTTGGTCACTGAGGTTGAGGGCATTTTTGTTTTTTGCTTCTGAGATGCTTTGGTAGTCGAGAGAGCCATCTTTGATGAGGTAGTTCTCTTCGTCAAGCCGATTGTGACTCGTAAGGTTGGCGACAAGTTGTTTTTCTCTTTCAATCATGTAATCTTGTATCTTGGCGATTCCCTTTTTCTCAAATTTTTCATCTTTATTTGTATCGTAAAGGAGTATATCGTTAAGTTTAAAATTCTTATAACCCTTAGGGGACACTCTTTTATTTATTGTTTGCAATAAGGTCTTAGCTTGGTCAAGGCTATCCCAGTCCGTGCTAAATGCTTTATCCGGTACTGCGAGGACAAAGTGCTGTTCGAAATCTACTGCGGGCTTCAGTGTCTTGTTGACTCTCTCGCAACATCCTACTCCTACTTGACCCGCAAGGATGGGGTAAACATTTTTCCCAAAGGACATATCGTCAATTTTGTAGGTATGCCTTGAACCATCAAGAAAAAACGAAAAAATTGATGGGTAATCATACCTTGCCTCTACATCATTTTTTAGATTGACAGGCTCTGTTAGTTTATCTGTTTCGCCATACTCTTTCCATATGACATCCTTGTTATCATCGTAGTCTATTGGTCCGTGGGTGCCTGTATCATAGCTATAGCGGAAGGAGTTGAAGCTAACTCCTGATGTTGCTTGCTCAATTATTTTAATAATTTCACCCATAGTGATATTAGTTCCTAATGATTAGTTGAACGAACCTCTTTGTAGCTATGAATCTAGCATGAGTAGCCTCGTTTTCTTTTTTCGCAGTACTTAGGATAGTATGTTTTGATATTATGTCAAGGTAATGAGAGTGTTATGTAAAGCTTCATCTTTTGATTTATGCGTTTTATGAAGAGGTTTGAAAATCAAAAAGCAAAAAAAGTAGTCAGGCATATATAGCAAATATTACATATGTCTGACTACTACTGGTTTAGAGCTGGGGATATTTTATAATTTTGATTTTAAAAAAACTCTTG
>CAZBVD010000097.1:0-6776 GCA_964495235.1 uncultured Dysgonomonadaceae bacterium
ATTCGTTGATATTTATATTTACTGAAACTTTAAACATTTCCTCTTTAATCATAAACTTATGTTCTGGATCCATTATAGAATAACCAAAACCAAGATTGACCATTGACATTCTACCGCTAATCATATCGCGAAATGGTAATCCAAATCCAACATTTACACCATATTCTTTATAACCATGCTCTCCCACACTTTTGCCACTAATAGGGTCAGACACTTTTGTGTTGATGTAAGAATTAGAATAAGATAAACCTCCGCGAAGACGCACACGTTTAAAAAAATTGCGGTTAACAGGGTCAGACACATATTCAGCTCCTAAAGCAACACTATATTTATCATTGAAGCGTGTGTCAGATGTCATACTATCAAAATCATCAGGATATTTTGCATTTCCCCATTTCTGAAAAGTTCCGTCTATTCCAGCCAACCAATTTGTTGACGTATATGATAAACCAACACCAAATGATGCTGGTAAATCAAAGGACTGATTATACAATGTATCGGAAGGAAGTAACTGACTCCCTGATGCTGTATACAAATAGTCTGTATAATTAATCGTTGAAGTGCTCTTAACACCTGGAGTATATACAACACCTAATGTCATCGATTGGTTTTCATTTATAGGATATGTAAACTGAGCTCCAAAATCAAACATTACGTTTTTAATAGTAAACGTAGAGTTCTCTAATCTATTTGATGCTTCTCCAGTACCCAGTCTGGGCAGATCTTTTGAATGTTTAATGCTTCCAAACAAATAAGATACGTTTGCACCTAAGGAGAAGTGTTTTATTGGAGCATAACCAACTCCACCATATATTTTGCTAAGTCCACCCGATCCGAAAAATGTTTCTCTATAGCTTATTTCTTCAGATAATATATCTCTTCCAAAATCATATCCAACTTTTGAATAGGGCAATATACCAACACTCACACCTATGTTTTTATAAACAGGAAACTGGAAAGCGAGGTAATCAAAGTTGCCATTTTTGAAAGATTGATCGTTTAGACCGTCCGACAGTCTTGAATACTGACCCGACACGCCCATCTCCATAGTAAAGTTCAAGGAATCGGCAGCTGAGTAAGAAGCGGGATTACCAGGATTTACATTTGAGCCTCTTCTAATACCATAACTAATTCCACCCATTGACTCTGTTGCTCCTAAAGCTGGTTTTGAAAGCACACCATATCCATATCTCCCATATGGGGAGTCAACACCAGTATTCTGTGCTGTAATTGTACCCATTAGTGTGACAAATATGATAAGCGATAATAAGAAACTTTTCTGTTTGTTCATTCTGTTGCTTCTGTGAAAAAGAAAAAGACTATGCTTTTTGTATCTCTAAATTATTAGTTTGTGCAAATATTGCATATTTATATCATAATTACACTATAAATATACTAATAAGCTGTTTAAATAAAACAAGACAAGCACATAACTCAACTCATATTTACAAAACATGCTTTGATTTACACCTATCTTTAAAGTAAATAAGGACAAAGTAAATAAAAAAAACTCACCTTATGATGAGTTTTTCATTTTTTAAACATATTGAGAGGTTCATTCAACCTCACAACACATTATTTATACCTATTGTATGATAATATTTTATCAACACTCTTTCGGCTTTTCTTCCGCAATGGCTGCGTACCATACCCGATAACTATATCTAGCCACACTCTTTTTGAAGAGGGTATACTTAGTAAATCTTTCACTTTGTCTTCATCAAACCATCCAAGAATGCATGAGTCCAATCCTTCTGCTTGTGCAGCTAAAACAATGTGAGCAGCAACAATACCCAAATCCATTTGAGCAAAGTCTTTTTTCTTTACCCAACCGCCTATACCAGAACTTATATTCACCTTCTCCTCTACAAGCAACAAATGTATAGGAGCCTGCTTTGTAAAGTGATTTATCCCTAATACGCGTGAAGAAGTGGCGTCGGCAACTTTGTTTTTCAACTCTGGCTCATCCACCACTACAAATTTCCATGGCTGTGCATTGCAAGCTGAGGGAGCCAGCCGAGCTATTTCGATAATACGATCTATTTTCTCTTTTTCAACAATTCGTTCAGGGTCAAACGCCCTTACACTCTGTCGTGAAGAAACTAATTCTAAGAAATCCATTGCCTTAATTATTTTTATTGATTATTCTCTCAGTGCAAGTATTCGACTGATATACTTACCTATTATATCAAACTCAATATTTACGATAGTACCTTTTTTAATTTGGTGGAAGTTTGTATATTCATAGGTATATGGAATAATGGCAACCTCAAAAGTATCTTCTGTTGGATTAACAACTGTGAGGCTCACCCCATTTACAGTAACCGAACCTTTATCTACAGTTAGGTATCCTTTTTTAGCCATCTCTTTATCAAAGTTGTATTTAAACTTGAAATACCAACTACCATCGGCCTCTCTCACATTTTCGCAAACTGCAGTTTGGTCTACGTGACCTTGCACAATATGTCCGTCTAAACGACCATCCATAATCATGCTGCGCTCTAAATTTACCTTAGAACCAATTTCCAACTTGCCAAGATTAGACACTTCCAATGTCTCTTTTATTGCAGTTACTGTATAGGTGTCGTCTTTAATTTCTACAACTGTCAAGCAAACACCATTGTGAGAGATACTCTGATCTACCTTCAACTCATTGGTAAACGTGCACTTTAATGTGAAGTGTACATTTCCTTTATCTTTTTGAATATCTACAACTATTGCAGCTTCTTCAACTATTCCTGAAAACATATTATATATTTAAAAATGAATGAATAAATTATCGAAATTATATATTTCTTAAAAACACTACCAAATTGAGGCACGCTTTTCTTTTGGAAGATACAACGCATTTGTTTCTTTTATATCAAACGCATCATACCAAGCATCGATATGTGGTAATGCACCATTTACACGCCATTTACCCAATGAATGCGGGTCTATTTTTGTAAGACGCAATATTTCTGCATCGCGCACATTACCACCCCACAAAGTAGCATAAGAAAGGAAAAAGCGTTGTTCAGGAGTAAACCCATCAATAGCTTTGCCTTCTTTTACCTCTTTTGTTTTCATATATGCATTAAGCGAAACTTGCAATCCGCCATGGTCGGCAATATTTTCACCCAAAGTGAAAGTTCCATTAGCGCGCACTGTATCTATCACAACAATATTGTCGAAATAATCTACCAACACTTTGGAACGCTCATCAAAGCTTTTTGCATCTTCAACAGTCCACCAATCGTTAAGGTTACCATCTTTGTCAAACTTGCGACCTTGGTCGTCAAATCCATGCGTCATCTCATGACCAATAACTACTCCAATACCACCATAATTTACAGCATCGTCTGCATTCATATAAAAAAATGGGGGCTGAAGAATACCCGCTGGGAAGCAAATTTCGTTAGATGTTGGATTATAGTATGCATTCACTGTTTGTGGAGACATATGCCATTTAGCTTTATCAACAGGTTTGCCCAACTCATCTATCATCTCGTTATAGCTAAACTCCGAAGCACGCTTCATGTTTGCATAATACGAGTCATTTTTTATCTCAAGTGATGAATAATCTTTCCATTTGTCAGGATAACCAATCTTTACAATAAAAGTGCTCAGCTTCTCATGGGCTTTCTCCTTAGTTTCGCTGCTCATCCATTCAAGGTTTGATATACGTTCTCCAAGCGACTCTTGAAGATTATTTACCAATGTAAGCATCCTCTCTTTAGCTTCTTCAGGAAAGTATCTCTCTACATAAAGCTGACCAACAGCTTCTCCTAACGCACCATTCACAGCATCGATACTTCTTTTCCAACGTGGACGAATTTCTTTGCTTCCACTCATGGTTTTGCCATAAAACTCAAAATGAGCGTTCACAAAATTGTCGCTCAAATAGTTTGCTGACGAACGAATAACAACCCAACTTAAATAGCTTTTCAGATTATCTATCGACTCTCTATCAATGATATTAATAGCCGCTCTCACTGGTTCAATCTGCGATACATTTAAATCCTCAAGACTGCATACACCAGCTTGCTCAAAATAGTAAGCCCAATCAAATGGAGCTACTTCTTTATTGAGGTCTACAAATTTTATTTTGTGATAGTTTTTTTCAGGCTGACGACGTTCTTCTTTTGTAAAATGATTCTCTGCCAATTCTGCTTCAATCTTCATTGCTGCATTAGCAGCCTTTATAGCTTCAGCTTCGGTGTAACCAATGTTTTGGAATTGCACTTTCATCATATTCACATACTCCTTACGCAAAAGCCTAGACTCATCGTCTTGCTCTGTATAATATTCACGCCCACTCATACCAATACCAGATTGATATATATGTGCAATATTCATAGTGCTATTTTTAGTGTCAGGACCTACACCAAACCCAAAAAACGGACTCGCTGCAAATCTGTTTATTTCTGCTACTAACCTTACAATGTCTTTCTTTGAAGTAGCTGCTTCAATCACACTCAATATAGGTTTAATAGGGTCGAATCCATCGGCATTAAGTTTTGCCTCATCTATACCCATGCTATACAAGTCGCCTACTTTTTGAGCATTAGTACCCTGCTCGTGTTCTTCAGCACCAAGCTCTTCTATAAGACCTTGCACTTGTTCTTGATTATTCTCGCGCAACTTGTCAAAAGTTCCATAACGCGCGTTTTCATCGGGAATAGGATTGGCTTCTTGCCAGCCACCAGTTGCATACATATAAAAATCATCTCCTGGAATTACAGAAGTGTCCATATTTACAATTTCTATTCCTTTGTCTTTGTATTGGGTTGTCTGCTGTGCACAACCAAACGATGTTGCCATAACTAAAGTAGTTGAATACAATAAAAGTTTTTTCATAATGTGTGCTATTTGCGATTAAAGCTTAATGCAAAAGTAAGCAAAATAAATTGATACTTTAGAATACACCTATCGCAAAATATAATAAAGTAAATAGTATATCTGTTTGTTTTAAAAGAGATTAACCTGCCTATTGCAAGTTTACATAAGAGCATTCTGTTTTGAACATTTTACAAAGAAGCGACTAAAGCTATTTGAAACAATTATCAATTTCTTGTTTCAAAGCTATTTCGGTTTTTTTTGTTACAGGCACTAATGGCAAACGTAACTCGTTTTTGAGGTAACCCATCAAGTAGAGTGCGCACTTCACACCAGCAGGATTACCATTCACAAAAAGTAAATGGCAACAGCTACTCATTTTACTAAAAGCAACTTCTGCTTTTTCAAAATCTCCATTCAGTGCTGATCTAACAATATCTCCAAATATTTTTGGGAATGCATTACCTAAAACAGATATCACTCCCTGCCCACCCTCTTTTATAAGACTAACTGTTATAGGGTCGTCGCCCGATAACACAGAAAACCCTTTCGGAGCGCCAGCAATAATTTCTTTAATCTGCTTAATATCTGGGTGAGCCTCTTTTATAGCAATTACGTTTGCGCAGTTGCGCGCAATACGCAAAGTAGTTTCAGCTTTCATATTCACACTTGTTCTGCTAGGCACATTGTACAAAACTATAGGCAGTGGAGATGCCTCAGATATCGCTTTGAAATGCTGATACAGGCCTTCCTGCTCAGGTCTTGTATAATATGGTGTAACTGATAGAATGCTATGAACACCGTCAAAATCAAATGATTTTAGTGAGTCTGTAAGAGCTTTTGTGTTGTTACCTCCCATCCCCACCACAATAGGGAGCTTACCTTGAATATGCTTTACTACAAAACGAACAATTTCGTTCTGTTCAGATAACGACAGAGTAGCTGTTTCAGCAGTAGTACCCAACACTACCAAGAAGTCGGTACCCGACTGTAAATGAAAGTCTAGCAAGCGTTTAAGCGCTTCAAAATCCACTGTTTTATCTTCTTTGAAGGGAGTAACCAAAGCAACTCCCATTCCTTTTAAGGAGATGTTTGCCATACAAGATATTCTTTTTATTAAAATTTCAGCCACCTCTGCATCAAAAGCAAATGTCAACAGATTAGCTATATTTGACATGCAAAGTTACAGTTTTAATCCGTTATTATAGCATAACGAAACTAATATATTGAATAGCAAAATATAAGAGAAACAACTATATCTTCATTTCAAATCTTAATCTCTACATACATACAATGCATGTATCACACCAGGAATCCAACCGATGATAGTAAGAATAATATTTACTATAAACTTTCCACTTAGTCCAGTTCTCATAAACACAGCTAATGGAGGCAATAAAACACATAGTATAATTGTAAGTAACGACATAATTTATTTATTTTAAGATGATTAAAAAAACAGATATTGCTTGCGAGAGGATATCAGCTACAAGCCATGCTTCTACATAGTTTTGATAACAATTTAACATCTAAAAGACACTAATGTTTAAGAAACAATCAAACTATTTTCTATTTAGAAAAAAATGCTTATAAGAAACTCAAGAAAATATTTATTCTCTTTAAAAATAAGATTGCAGAAACGCACTACTCACTCAACATCCCCATTTGTAACAATCATCAAATCTAAAGCACAAAAAAAATGCCTTGAAACAAACATTCCAAGACATTTAATCTAAATCTAATATAGTGTGAGCAGTTTTTGCATAACCGCAATAAAACCACTCAGCTTATATAAAACAGTTTAATCAAGCTTCTCTTTTACTTTACTAACTCCCTCACTCACCCCACGCTTTATATCCTCCCATACTTTTTTGACACTGTCCTTTGCTTTATCGTAAGTCATACTTACCTCTTCTTTAGTTTTTTCCCATGTGTCTTCGGAGCTGTTTTGAACCTTG
>CAZBVD010000098.1:0-6735 GCA_964495235.1 uncultured Dysgonomonadaceae bacterium
GACTGCAAATGTAAGCATGTTTTCATTAAAAGACAAAGAAAATGAACTAAAAAGAGAGATTATTGTAAATAAACTTGTTTAAAGGAGTTTTCTGAGCTGTTTTACTTCTAATTAAGTCTTAAATTATACTGTTGCATAACTTTATTCAGCAACTAGTTATTCATAATTCGTGTTTTGGTGGATAAAATGAATGTGGATAAGTAAGACAAATAGCAGCAGGATTACTCTTAACCCGGATATAAGCTTGAACGTTCTTGTATACTAATTCGAATCAACCATAGAAGTTGGAAGGGTTTGCATATTTTCAGTGAAGATGTTAATGTTTATAGTCATTTTTTCTCTTCAACAAATCTCATTTTAACTCCTATTTCAGCTTTTGCAGAAACTAAAATCATAAAACAACTGTACAGCCCCCCCCTGTTTTTTGGTGTAAATAGAGATAGTGATGTCAGCATATTCATATTGTTAAGTATAAATGGAGTAAAAGAACGCTTCCTTGTTGTGTTAACTTAATAAAATAAGTCTGCTTTAAGCATCTTATCGAGATTTTGAAAAGAATATAAGAGGTGTTGAACACTTTTTATACCATTTACAAAACTGTAAAATATAAGGGAAAATAGCTTTAGAGTGCTTGCTCAGTGATGAGTAAGGGCATATATTAGAGAGACTGGTGCAATATTTCTTATATTACAGCTCCACCCAATATTAAATCAATACTTTTTAATTCGTTATCACTAAAGTCAAGGTTATCTAATGCATTCAAGTTATCTTGCAATTGTTCTATTGTGCGAGTTCCTACAATGAGAGAGGTCACAACATCATGTCGCAAAGCCCATGCTAGAGACATTTGCGCCAAAGATTGATTGCGTTTTTCGGCAATTAGGTTGAGTTGCCTTACCATGGAAACTACTTTTTGTGTAATTTCTTCCCTTTTTAAATATCCATCGGGGTTGGCTGCTCGTGAATCTGCGGGAATACCATTGAGATATTTATCAGTTAAAATGCCTTGTGCAAGTGGTGAAAAACCAATGAAGCCAGAACCCTCTTTCTCTACTACATCAAAAACACCCTCTTCGGGTTTACGTTGGAGCATGCTATATTTGCCTTGATATATTAGGCATGGCACTTCTTGCCTTCGCAGGTATGTCATAGCTTGCCTAGCTTCTGCAGGAGGATAATTTGAGATACCTATATACAATGCCTTGCCTTGTTTTACAATATCAGTCAACGCTTGCATGGTTTCTTCTATCGGTGTAACCCCATCATAACGATGTGAATAAAATATATCGAAATACTCTAAACCTGTACGCTTCAAACTCTGATTGATACTTGCCATTAGATTCTTTCTAGATGAACCATCCCCATAAGGGCCAGGCCACATCAAATATCCTGCTTTTGAAGACACAATTATTTCGTCGCGATGAGCCGATAGACCATCCTTCATAATCTTGCCAAAGTTTGTTTCGGCCGATCCAGGGGGTGGGCCATAGTTATTTGCTAAGTCAAAGTGAGTTATCCCTTTTTCAAAAGCAAAATGAATCATTCTTTTAGCCTCTTCATAATTGTCGTTGAAGCCAAAGTTGTGCCACAAGCCTAATGAAAGTAGGGGGAGTTGTAATCCGCTAAGTCCGCAATAAGAATATTTCATAGTTCTTGTTTTTTAAGTAGGTTAAAATATTAAGCTCGTGCTCTTTTTCTATAAAGCATTCTATTTTAGCATCTTATCTATATCTGCATCATCAAGCACCGTTATAATTTTTTTTCCATCGGGTGTGAAGTTAGGTGTAGGGCATGCAAAAAGTTTATTTACAATGTCTGTTGTCTCTTCTACTGAAAGCGCTTTGCCGTAGTTGATAGCTACAGATCTTGCAAATGACAATGCTAGTTTTTCTTGAATTTCTGATTTCACATCCATTCCTGTCTCTATTATATTTTCTAGCATTGATTTGATGAGTTTTGCTACATCAGGATTCTCTATCTCGGCAGGTACACCAACAATAGCAAATGTATTGCTTCCCAAATCACTTATTTCAAAACCTAAAGACTCTAAATCTTCATTGATGGTAGGTATTACAGCAGCTTCAGAGGCAGTTAGCTCTATCATTTCCGGAAATAGTACACGTTGTGTAATTCCTTTCTTTTGTATAATATTCTCAAGGTATTTGTTGAAAAGAATGCGCACATGTGCCCTGCGTTGGTCAATAATCATCAAACCCGATTTCACAGAGGTGAATATATATTTTTGTTTATACTGATAATAATCAGGAAAAGCTTCTGAAGACATTTCAGGGAGAGAGGTTTGTTTTTCTTGCGTAAAGCTAAATGGAGATGTTTGTCTGTTTTCGTTTTCATCATCAGCCTCTATTCCTGTGTCTTTTTCAAAGTCTTTGTATAATTCCTCCCAATTCATTTTGGGTGGGCGTGCATAAGTATTTTGTTTGAAAGGGTTGTAGTTTGGATTTACATTCACTCGGGGTGATTGAATTTGTCTCTCTTTATCAAATACAGGAATGTCGATAGAGCCTTCAGTGTCGAAGTCTATGCTAGGTACGGCATTAAATTTACCTAGTGACTCCTTTATGCTCACCATTAATATTTGCCATATAGCTTGTTCGTTTTCAAACTTTATCTCTGTTTTAGTTGGGTGTATGTTTACGTCAATGGTGTCAGGATCTACCTGAATGTAGATAAAGTAATTAGGGTTTTCTGTTGGTTGAATCAAGTTTTCGAATGCAACCGAAATGGCATTATGAAAATAAGGATGGCGCATGTATCTGCCATTTACAAAAAAGAACTGATTGGCACGACGCTTCCTAGCAAACTCGGGTTTAGAGATATAGCCGTAAATTTTAACTAAGGTGGTGTCAATATTTATTTCAAGAAGCTGTTGGTCTAAGTTTTTGCCAATAAGTTGTGTTATGCGCTGGCGTAAACCAGTTGCGGGTAGTTGTAAAAGTGTTACACTATCATCTATAACTGTAAACTCGATATCGGGATGAGCTAGGGCCACTCTTTCTATCTCTACAAGTATATTGCGGCGTTCTGTTTCGTTTCTTTTTAAGAACTTGCGCCTAGCTGGCACATTAAAGAAAAGATTTTTAACTGTAATGCAAGTTCCTACCGGTGTTGATACAGGTTCTTGAGATTCTACTTTAGAGCCCGATATTTGTATTGATGAGCCAATTTCACTATCGCTCGTGCGAGTTTTAATTTCTACTTGCGCTATTGCAGAAATAGAAGGTAGGGCTTCGCCCCTAAACCCCATTGTTGTGAGAGCAAATAGATCGGAGGCTGCTTGTATTTTTGATGTAGCATGTCGTTCAAAAGCCATCCGAGCATCTGTTTCAGACATACCTTTTCCGTTATCAATAACTTGTATAATGGTTCTCCCAGCATCTTTTATTACTATTTGTATGTGCGATGCTTTGGCATCAATAGCATTTTCTACTAGTTCCTTCACTACAGATGCTGGACGCTGTATAACTTCGCCAGCAGCAATCTGATTAGCAATAGAATCTGGTAATAGATGAATTATATCTGACATGTTTGGGAATCAGTTTTAAAGAGTGTTTTATTTAAAGTACATAATATAGGCAACAATAATAAGCACAACAAGAAATATAATAAGTTTTGTGTTCCGCATTGAGTTGGACTTGGGAGTATTGCCTTCTTTGCTTACTTTACGCCTTACATGGTCGGTGTTTCTAATGAACTCACCTTTTATGGTTGGCTTAAAATTGGGGTCGTCTATTACGCCCATCTCTTTTTTTACTTTGTGTACGCGTTCGTTAAACTCATCTTTATCAGGATCAAAAAGGATGGGTTTATAGTTGAACTGGCGTGGCCTTTTGTTATTGTAGAAAAAGAACATAATCTATTGTTTTGAGTTTAGATGAATACAAATATAAGAAAAAAACAGCACATTATCACTCTCGCTCAAATCTACGTGGAGTTGCTCGTTGTACAGTTGGATCTTTTTTAGGTCTTCTGAAAATATCAAGCTTACTTGTGGGCCTCACGTTTTCATACCAAATAAAGTCTTTTAGCTTTTTGTCTTCTGGCTTTAGTAAGCTCAGAGGATTTGTCTCTGCAGTGGTAGAAGACCAAAGTTTTAATTTTTGCAGTTCGTTTTTATATAAATCCATAGAGAGGTAGGCACTCTGTGTTTTGTTTAATCCAATGATTGTGCCATCGTCTTCTTCTAGATAGTAGAGCGATTGTGCGTCGCCTTCTACAAGTATATATCTAATTTCGCCTTCTTTAAAGTAGGCATTCATATTCCGCCCTTTTAACTGATTATATTGATCATCTTTTTGGCGATCTTGTATGCTGAAAGCATAATTTTTGATGTGAACTTTGTCTATTGTTGAGTCATTTAAATAGATGTTCATCTCTTCGCCAATTATCTGATTGTTCTCATGCCATATTATTGGTTCTACAAACATGTATAGAATAGAGTCTTTTGATATAAACTCCATAGAGTCGCAAACGCCTTGCAAATCATTTCTATAGAAACGCACGTTGTGAAATGCTTTTAATTCTCTATATATAGAGTCTGTGATCATTGTTAATGTGTCTCCATGAAGAAACAGACTATCTGTTTGAGAATACTCTATTGCAAAAGCCGAGTCTGTGGCCAAAGCAAATTCTGTTTTCTCATCATAGTAACCGTAGTTGCCTTGCAAGATTACTTTTTTTGCTGTGTCTTGTAGGTGCATATTTCCATAAACAGTGCCAAAACCATTTGCTCGGTTGTAATAGATTGTATCGCCAGTGAGCGTTTTATCGTTGTTGGAGCTATATACTGTCGATCGATCTAGCAGTTGAGAGTCATCTGTAATGGTGTTGTACCATCCACGTGTTGTGTGAATATAACCACTATCCGAAACTATACTAGAAGGGCCTAAAATATCTGCAATTTTACTTTGGGTGTTATATTTTAAAGTATCAGCAAATATGGTGTATTGTTCATTTATGAGTTTCACGCTATCGCTAAACAGAGCTTCGTTGTTTACAGGATTATATTGGCCCCAAAACGAAGTGAGTTCATTTTCTTTGTCTACAAGCATGCCACCTTCAAAGTAGTATCCAAGGTTGTTCATCCTATCATAGTTTAGGCTATCTGTAAAAAGTGTAGCTTGGCTATCCTCCATTCTTACGTTGTTTCTCAATTTTGCAAGTCTTGTGTTTCCTTCATAGTGTAAATAATCGCCATACACAAAGATGGTGTCGCCTTGGTTTATCTTTACATTGCTAAAAGCCTCAAATCTATTTGTTTTTTCATAAAGATAGGCGCTGTCGCAATACATATAAGCTCCTTCATGATAAAATATCACATCATCATTTAGTATTTGCACATCGCTTGCAGCAGCTTTGCGTAGCTGATTGGCTTGGCGCAACTCCACTATTTTGGCAGGTTCGGTTGGTTGTTGCGCCTTTACTGCCATTATAAACACAAAGAGCACACTAAAAATGAGTGCACTCTCTATTGAAAATAGTTTATGTTGTTTTATTTTTTTCATCTTGTCAAAGACCTGACATGTTTTATTAAAGCACTTGTTTATCTAATCCAACCTTCGTATCTGAAATCGCAGTTTCTCCAGTTTTCATCAATTCTCACATAGGTTGATTTTATCTTGTTTTTCACCCATTTATCTAATAACTCTTGTCTTTTTTTGGCTTCAGCCATCTTTTTTATAGTTTGATAGTCACTATTCATGTTGGCTTTGTGACCCTCGATTCTTTTTGACAGTTTTACAATAGCTGCTACTTGCTTGTCCTTAGAGTTGCGCATGATAAATGGTTTCGAAATTTCACCTTCTTTCATTTCGCCTACTTTGCGTGCAATGTCTTGGTTCAGCTCGTTCATCTCAAACCGTGGTGTACCAACATAGATGCTTTCTCGGTTCATATTTACCATGATTCCCTTATTGTTGCGTGTGTCTTTGTCCGCGGAAATAAAAGTTGCAGCTTCGTCAAAATTTATTTCATTATTTACTAGTGCAGTTTGAATAGAGTCGAGTCTGGCATTAGCTTTATCAAGTTCCTCTTGCGGAACTTTTGGTTTAAGCAAAATGTGACGAAAGTTTCCTTGATCGCCTCTTCTCTCTATAAGCTGAATGATGTGATATCCAAATTCTGTTTCTACAACGTTAGACACTTTTGACGGGTCGTTTAGTGTGAAGGCAACATTCGCAAACTCTGCAGCCAGCGAGGCTCTACCCATAAATCCAAGCTCACCACCTTTTACAGCAGACCCATCTTCTGAGTATAATAAAGCCAAAGTTGAAAATTCTGTTTCGCCTGAGTTGATGCGCTCTGTGAAATCTCTTAACCTAGCTTTTACAGCATCAATCTCACTAAGAGGTATTTTGGGCTCTAAGGTGATAATTTGCACTTCTACTGCTGTTGGTATAAATGGTAAGCTATCTTGTGGTATGGAAGAGTAATAGTTTCTAATTTCAGATGGTGCAAGCACTATATCACCTATCAGTTTGTTTTGAGCTCCTTGCACCAACTCGTTTTCTACTAGTTGTTTGCGTATATCTTCTCTAATAGCACGAATCTTTTTGCCGTAATACTCTTCTAGCTTTTCTGCAGATCCTGCGCGGTCAATTGTTTCATTTAGCCAATACTCTACCATTCGGTTTACATTGGCATCGGGCACTTCTATACTATCCAATTTCGCTTGGTGAAGAAAAAGCTTGTTTACTGCAATCTGTTCGGGTATAAAGC
>CAZBVD010000099.1:0-6693 GCA_964495235.1 uncultured Dysgonomonadaceae bacterium
CAGGTTCCATTTATTTAAGTAGAAATCATTTTTATGATTTAAAAGTCAAATCGGAAGTGTAAAACTCGATAATTAAGTCATAAAAGTCAAATCTCACGTGCAGGATTTAACAATCATATCACGAAAGTCAAACCCGACGTGCAGGATTCAACAGTTATGTGATGAAAATTAAATCTGACATGTAAGACTGGACAATCAAGGCACGAAAGTCAAATCAAGGGGTGTAGGATTCAATAATCAAGGTATAAGACTTATATCTTATGATTAAGAAAAAGACTTTCATTTCAATATAGATCAAGTTTAATATAAAAGAGAAATAACCCGCATCATTCTCGTTTTCAAATTTTTTGTAGATGCTGCTACGCTAACTATTAAAGAAATAGTGCGCACTATTTCAAGTGATTGTTTCCCAGGCTCTGTCTTTTACATTAGATGCAAAAATAGATGGGATTCTTTGACTAAAATAGCGTCCTGAACTGACCTCTTCATTTGTCTTTTGAGATTCTTTTTTTCTATAAGAAAGAAACCTACTGTTTCAAGCTATATAAATAGTCAGTATTCCAATAAGTGCTTTCATGATTCAACTCTTCTGCTTTGCCATTACAAAAACTGTCGAGTATTTGCCAAAATCTTGGACTATGGTTCAACTCAATTGTGTGAGCTAGCTCGTGAAGAATTACGTAATCTATCAAACGTTCGGGTAGCATCATCAAGAAAAGTGATAGGTTGATATTCTTTTGGCTAGTGCAACTTCCCCAACGTAATTTGCTGTTGTTTATTTTAACTTCGTTTACGCTGAGGTTTAGTTTCTTTGCAAAAGCTCTAACTTTTTGTGGCAATACTCTTTTTGCTTCATGCCGCATAGCATAAATTAGTAGATCTTTTATGGCCAATTGCACACTGTCATCGTTTATGTCATACTGTTTGGGTACATCAATTGTTAGGATACCTTTTTTCAGCGACATCGAAACTTTGTCACTATAAACAGACTTGTGAGTGATGACAGCATCAAAAGTGAGGGTTTTGATATCAGACTGCTCAGTTATCTTTGCTATCTCTTTTACAGGTAGTAATAATACTTGGGGTTTTAAATCATCAAAATGCTTTTTAATTTCTTGTTTTGACATACGTGCAGGTACCGTCACTTCTACAGCGTTATGTTTACGTCGTATAATTACTTTTTTAGCTCTGCTGTTTCTTTTAACTACAACAACACCCAAATCCTTATCATAAAAATCATTCATGGGTGCAAAAATATCACTATAAATCTGAATTGGCGCATCTTTTTTCTATAAACACCAAATAGTGACAAACAATATTTATCTTTGTATGAAATTAAAGCGAAATAGGTATGAAATTAATTGAATCGATGGAGAGTGTGGGGCAATATGTATTGCTTATGAAAAGCACACTCACTTTTCCTGATAGACTTAGAGAGTTTGTAAAAGAATTCTTTAGGGAGATGTATAAGCTTGGAGTTAACTCCTTGTGGATTGTAATGATTATTTCGTTCTTTATTGGAGCAGTTATTGTAGTGCAAATTGCATTAAATGTTGCATCTCCTCTGTTGCCTAGATTTACTGTTGGAGCAGTTTCTAGAGAGATTATTCTTTTGGAATTTTCGTCCACTATTATGTGTTTGATATTGGCAGGAAAGGTTGGCTCAAACATTGCATCCGAAATTGGCACTATGCGCGTAACAGAGCAAATAGATGCATTAGAGATAATGGGTGTAAACTCAGCCAACTATTTGATATTTCCTAAAATAACAGCATTTGTTACTTTTATGCCAGTCTTGAGTATCTTTAGTATGTTCTTGGGCTTAATAGGAGGATATATTATTTGCGTAGTAACAGGTACTCCTTCACCCGAAACTTATATTTATGGAATCCAAGCTTTCTTCAATGACTTTTTTGTGTGGTATTCTATTATGAAATCCATGATTTTTGGTTTTATCATTGCATCAGTGGCAGCATATTTTGGATATTTTGCAAAAGGGGGGTCACTAGATGTAGGTAAGGCAAGTACAGATTCAGTGGTAATTAACAGCATTTTAATTCTCATTGTCGACTTAGCGTTCACTCAATTAGTAATGGGGTAAATAATAGATTATGATTGAAGTAAAAAATCTTACGAAGTCTTTTGATGGTCGTGTTGTTATCGATAATATAAGCTCTAACTTTAAAGGGGGCTGCGTAAATATGATAATAGGGAAAAGTGGTTCAGGAAAAACTGTATTGCTCAAGAATCTTATTGGTCTATTAACACCCGATAGTGGAGAGGTGCTTTATAGCGGCAAAGATTTTTTAAAGATGCGTAAGCGTGAAATAAAAAAGTTGAGAAAAGATATGGGCATGCTTTTTCAAGGTTCCGCTCTATTTGATTCAAAAACTGTTTTAGAAAATGTTTCTTTCCCGTTAGATATTTTCTCCAAAAAAAACAAGCGAGAGCGAGTAAAAAGAGCAGAGTTTTGTTTAGAGCGCGTAGGTCTTGAAGATGCTCACAATTTGCTCCCTTCAGAAATTAGTGGGGGAATGATGAAACGTGTGGCCATTGCGCGCGCTATTGCTCTTAATCCTCATTATCTATTTTGCGATGAGCCTAACTCAGGGTTAGACCCTAAAACCTCACAATTAATTGATGAGCTTATCAATGATATAACAAAAGATTTTGGGATGACTACTATTGTAGTTACGCACGATATGAACTCAATAATGAATATTGGTGACCACATTATATATATACACGAAGGATGCAAAGAGTGGGAGGGCTCTAAAGCAGAGATTATGAATTCTGACAATGAATCGCTCAACGAATTTGTGTTCGCCTCTGACCTATTTAAGAAAGTAAAAGAGGCCAGAAATCAAGAAGAGTAAGATGTTTAATTAAATTGTGATAAAGAGTTTAGTTATTATTAGTAACTACAAAACTCAAAGCATCAAACATTTTTAAATCTGAGTTGTTATTCAACTGCAAACTTAAGTTTGCTTTTTTATTAATAAATAGTTTAGATTCATCGCAACACACTAATTTTTCTGAAGTGATGTAATCGACCACAAAAACCTATAATATGTTAAGTATAAAAAAACTACACGCCCGAGTAGAAGGGAAAGAGATTCTAAAAGGCATAAATATTGATGTTAAGCCAGGCGAAATTCATGCTATCATGGGGCCTAACGGTTCAGGTAAGAGCACATTGGCTTCGGTGCTTGCAGGTAATCCAAAATTTGAAGTTACTCGTGGCAGCATTACTTTTGAAGGGAAAGATATTCTTGATATGGAGCCCGAAGAAAGAGCTAATGAAGGAATTTTCCTAAGCTTTCAATATCCAATAGAAATACCAGGTGTGAGTATGACCAATTTTATGCGTGCAGCAGTAAATGAAAACCGGAAATATAAAGGGCTAGAACCTATTGCTGCAGGTGACTTCTTAAAGATGATGCGCGACAAGCGCGAAATGCTGGGAATGGACAAGCAATTGGTTAGTCGCTCAGTGAACGAAGGTTTCTCTGGAGGAGAAAAAAAACGTAACGAGATTTTCCAGATGGCTATGTTAAATCCAAAATTGTCTATTTTGGATGAAACTGACTCAGGACTCGATATTGATGCATTACGTGTAGTAGCAGCAGGTGTAAATAAATTACGCACGCCTGAAAATGCAACTATCCTTATTACTCATTATCAGCGTTTATTGGAATATATTAAACCCGACTTTGTGCACGTGCTCCAAAATGGTGAAATAGTGAAAAGTGCAGGACCTGAGCTAGCCTTAGAACTTGAGGAGAGGGGTTATGATTGGTTAGAGAAATAATGAACCAATTGACTATAAATATTATGTTTATAGACTTGAAAAAATAACCATATGGTCATTTTATATATGACCTACACTAAGATATTAAAACAATGATTGAACAACAATATATAGACCTCTTTCAGCAATATCGAAACGAAATAGACAGTAACTCTGTTGACGTGATGAACGAATTACGTGATGCTGCTTTCGATATGTTTAAAGAACTAGGTTTTCCTACTTCAAAATTAGAAGATTACAAACACTCCGATATTTCTCGTGCATTTGATACCGAACTTGGATTGAATATTAGGGATATTCCAATTCCTGTAAATCCGTATGATACATTTAAGTGTGATGTGCCCAATTTGGCTACCAACCTGCATTTTCTTGTAAATGATAGATATTATGAAAACAGTCATCAAGTAAAGGGATTGCCCGAAGGCGTATTTGCTGGAGGCATGAAAGAGTTTTCAAAACTATACCCAACGCTATTTAAGGAGTATTATGGCCAAGGTGCCGACTACTCAGACAATGGTTTGGTAGCTTATAATACAATGTTTGCTCCAGATGGGTTTGTTTTGTATATCCCAAAAGGAGTTGAGGTAGATAAACCTCTTCAGCTTATCAATATTTTGAGAGGTGGAGTAGATCTTAATGTTAATAGACGCATTCTCATAATTGCCGAAGCTGGTGCAAAAGTAAAACTATTGGTCTGCGACCATGCTGTAGACGATGTGCATTTTGTAGTAACACAAGTAACTGAAATATTTGCCGATGAATCATCGGAAGTGGATTTTTATGAATTGGAAGAAAACTCTACAAAAGTAACTCGACTATCTTCTTTGTTTACTGCTCAACAGAGCAAATCGAATGTTGTTGCAAGCAATATAACCCTGCATAATGGTTATACACGCAACAATTATCGTTTCAGACTATTAGGAGAAGAAGCACACGCTACTATCGGTGGTCTTGCAATAACAGATAAGAGCCAACATGTCGACAATTATGCATTCCTTGATCATGCATCACCAAAATGCACTAGCAACGAGCTGTTTAAGTATGTCTTACAAGAACGTTCAACGGGCGTGTTCTGTGGAAAGATATTAGTTGAAAAAGATGCACAGAAAACATTGGCTTATCAAACCAATAGAAACCTATTAGCATCGCTCGATGCCAGAATGTATGCCAAACCACAGCTGGAAATTTACGCCGATGATGTGAAATGCTCTCATGGTTTAACTACAGGACATTTAGACGATGATGCACTATTTTATCTTCAAGCACGTGGCATACCTAAAGAGGAGGCAAAGATGTTGTTGATGGTTGCGTTTACCAAAGATGTGCTACAACTGATAAACATAGAGTCCTTAAAAGAGAGACTAGAATATCTGATTGACAAGCGATTCAGAGGCGAATTGATGCGATGCGGCAATTGCAATGTTTGCAAATAATGTGAAGCATAATACAATGATGAATATTAATAAAATAAGAAGTGACTTTCCTATACTTTCACGTGAAGTATACGGAAAGCCTTTGGTTTATCTCGACAATGCTGCCACTACTCAGAAACCAAAATGTGTAGTAGATAATATAGAAGAGATGTACTATACACTCAATTCAAACATACATAGAGGTGTACATTTTTTGAGTCAGCAAGCAACTGAAGCTCACGAAGCTGCTAGAGTTACAGTACAGAAGTTTATAGGAGCTAAGGCATCCAATGAAATTATTTTTACTCGTGGAACAACTGAATCGATAAACCTAGTTGCTTCTTCTTTTTGTAGAGCTTTTTGTGACCCCAACGATGAGATAATTGTATCAGCAATGGAACATCATTCTAATATTGTACCTTGGCAATTGCAAGAAGAGATAACGGGTGTTAAGTTGCGAGTAATCCCTATTAATGATGAAGGTGAGTTGATTATCGAAGAGTTTAAAAAGCTAATTAACCCTCGCACAAAACTTGTTTCCATTACACATATTTCTAATGCTCTTGGAACAATAAATGATATTGAAGAGGTAATCAGAATTGCTCATGAGAACAATGTACCTGTATTGATAGATGCTGCACAATCTGTGCAGCACGTTCGGTTGAATGTGCAAGAGCTAGACTGCGACTTCCTAGTTTTCTCAGCTCACAAAGCTTATGGACCAACGGGCATGGGTGTTCTTTATGGAAAAGAAGAGTGGTTAAATAAACTCCCTCCTTATCACGGTGGAGGTGAGATGATTGCAAGTGTCTCTTTCGAGAAAACTACTTTTAATGAACTCCCCTTTAAATTTGAAGCAGGTACTCCAGATTATGTAGGTTCTACATCTATGGCCGCAGGTCTTGATTATATATCTGAGATAGGATTAGAAAATATTGCAAATTACGAACACGAATTGCTTGAATATGCTACAGAGCAACTGCTAAAGATAGATGGATTAAAGATTTACGGCACTTCAAAGAATAAAGCCAGTGTTATATCGTTCTTAGTAGCGGGCATTCACCATTACGATATGGGTATGCTGCTCGACAAAATGGGCATAGCAGTACGTACTGGACATCATTGTGCAGAACCGCTTATGAATAGACTGCAAATAGATGGAACAGTAAGGGCTTCGTTTGCCTTCTATAATACTAAAGAAGAAATTGATTTGTTGGTTGCTGGAATAAAGAGGGTAGCATCTATGTTCTAAATTTCAATTTAAAATAGAAAGAAGTTATAAAAGAGGGTCTCCAATAACGGCATCCTCTTTTTTTATTTTTATGCTGCTACTTTTCCTAATGTTTTTTCTTTGAAAGATAAAACTCTTACTTTTTGATTTATGACAAGGTCCTCTCATTGGGCATCCTTCACAACGTTTTGCTTTGTAAACTGCTAAATGAGAGACAAAGCCTGTTTTGTTTTCACGTG
>CAZBVD010000100.1:0-6687 GCA_964495235.1 uncultured Dysgonomonadaceae bacterium
CGAGATATATCACGACGAAGAACCGAAAAAATACAACTCAACGACTTGAATTGAAAAAATACAATTCTGTGTTGAAGAAAATGACATTACATAAAGAAATCAAGTAAAATAGGATAAACCATGGCAAAAAAAGCAGTCGCAGGTTTTCGCGATAAAACAACAACATCAGGACGTAGTCACTCTAAAGTGATTAAAATGGTAAAGTCAGATACAGGGTCTTATTCATTTAATGAAGAAATGGTACTTAATGAACTTGTACAAGAACATTTGAAAAAATAACTTAAGTTAATAATACATAAAATCATCCCTGCATTCTAATGTGGGGATTTTTTTTGTCTTCTATTTTGTAGCTTTGTGTATTAGTCGATAAATGTCATTTATTGCATTAAATGAATACATTAAGTCGTGAATTATTTAATAGGTTATTGAAAATTACTTGGCTATGGCACTATTTAATATTTTTTCTAGAAAGAAGAAGGAGACCTTAGACAAAGGTCTTGAGAAAACTAAAGATAATATATTTTCTAAACTTACACGGGCTGTTGCTGGTAAGTCTCAGGTAGATGAAAGTGTATTGGATGAATTAGAGGAAATTCTAATTTCGTCTGATGTTGGTGTGGAAACAACAATAAAGATAATTGACCGTATAGAAGTGCGTGTTGCTCGTGACAAGTACCTAAATACTGATGAGTTAACCTCTATACTGCGCGAAGAAATAGCATCACTGCTGACTGATAATAATACTGCAGATATAGAAGATTTTTCTATTCCAGAAGGTAACAAACCTTATGTAATAATGGTGGTAGGTGTTAATGGAGTTGGTAAAACAACTACTATTGGTAAACTTGCTTACCAGTTTAAACAAAAAGGCTTGTCGGTGTATTTAGGTGCAGCCGATACTTTTAGAGCAGCTGCAGTAGAGCAAATAATTATTTGGGGTGAGCGTGTTGGGGTACCAGTTATTCATCAAAAAATGGGTTCTGACCCTGCTTCAGTTGCTTTTGATACAATTAGCTCTGCTAAGGCAAAGGGTGCTGATATTGTTATTATTGATACTGCAGGAAGACTTCACAATAAGGTGAATTTGATGAATGAGCTTACAAAGATAAAAAATGTGATGAGTAAGGTTGTACCAGACACTCCTAATGAAGTACTACTTGTTTTAGATGGCTCTACTGGTCAAAATGCTTTTGAACAAGCTAAACATTTTACAGCGGCCACGGAAGTGTCATCTTTGGCAATTACTAAGTTAGATGGAACAGCCAAAGGTGGAGTAGTGATAGGTATTTCAGATCAATTTAAGATACCTGTCAAATACATTGGCCTTGGTGAAGGTATAGAAGACCTCCAGGTATTTAGACGAAAAGAATTTGTAGATTCGCTTTTTAGTGAATAAACAGAGAAGAAGTATATAAAAAATCGAATGGTAAAAAACAGAATAGATGTTGTAACGCTGGGTTGTTCTAAAAACTTAGTAGATTCAGAAATGCTGATGCGCCAATTGCTTGCAAATGGCTACACTGTTGAACACGACTCAGAAAATCCGCAGGGTGAGATAGCAATTATAAATACATGTGGCTTTATTGGTGATGCAAAGGAAGAGTCCATAAATATGATTTTGTCTTTTGTGGAGCATAAGAAAATGAATAAGCTAAAAAAGCTTTATGTTATGGGTTGTTTATCTGAGCGATATCTTGAAGAGCTAGCTCTAGAAATTCCAGAAGTGGATAAATTTTACGGTAAGTTTGCATGGAAAAATATTATTGCTGACTTGGGTAAATCTTATAATCAAGAGTTTTCATTAGAGCGGATGCTATCTACTCCTTCGCATTATGCATATATAAAAATATCTGAAGGTTGTAATCGTACTTGTTCTTATTGTTCTATACCGTTAATAACAGGAAAGTATAACTCTCGTCCAATAGAAGAAATTGAAGAAGAAGTTCGCAACCTTGTACAAAAGGGGGTTAAAGAATTTCAGTTTATAGCACAAGATCTAACTTATTATGGTCTTGATTTGTATAAAGAGATGAAAATAGCCGACCTAGTAAGACGAGTCTCTAATATACCCGGAGTAGAATGGATTAGGCTACATTATGCCTATCCAGCTCATTTTCCAATGGACTTGCTGCATGTTATTCGCGAATGCGACAATGTGTGTAAGTATTTAGATATTGCATTGCAACATGCAAGCGATAATATGCTGATGAAAATGCGCCGGAATATTTCAAAAGAAGCTACTATTAAATTATTAAACACCATAAGAGCTGAAGTTCCTGGAATTCATTTACGAACAACTATGATGGTTGGTCACCCAGGTGAAACCGAAGATGATTTTAATGAGTTGCTAGACTTTGTGAATGAAATGAAGTTCGAGCGTCTAGGTGCATTTCCTTATTCTCACGAAGAAGATACTTTTTGTGATAAAAACTACACAGACCATATTACACCCGAGGTGAAAGAAGAGAGGTTGAATAAACTGATGGAGGTACAAGAGGAGATAGCGCTTGCTGTGAATGAGGCAAAGATAGGCGAAACCCTTAAAGTAATAATAGATAGTGAAACTCCTGATTTTTATATAGGTAGAACAGAGTTTGACTCTCCCGATGTAGACGGAGAAGTACTAATAAGTAAAGAGAAATTATTGAAGATTGGCGCTTTTTATAATGTGGAAGTTACTTCTGCAATGCCTTTTGATTTGATGGGTACAACTATATAATCTCATAAAGAACTAACATGTAATTTAGAATCATGACAAACAAAGAACTTGTTGCTGAGCTTTCTGAACAATTAGGATGGACACAAGTGAAGGTTTCTGAAGTTTTAGCAAATACCATTGATTATCTCAATAGCAGTTTGGCAGACAATGCCACAATAGCCATTCCTAACTTTGGAGCTTTTCAAACTCGTAAAAAATCTGAACGTATCACTGTTAATCCGCAAACAAAGCAACGACTCCTTGTCCCTCCTAAAATATCAGTTAACTTTAAACCTGCTTCTGTTCTTAAAGAAAAGTATAAATAGTGTAGTATCATGAGTGGTAAATTAAATATGCAAGATATAGCTAATTTTCTAGTTGCTAAAAATGATATTAGCAAGGAGGAGGCAGAGAGTTTCCTTGTCGGATTATTTAGTTTAATTGAAAAAGGCTTGTCAGTTGATGAGATAACTAAAGTGAAAGACTTTGGCACATTTAAACTCACTCATATACAAGAGCGTGAAAGTATAGATGTAAATACAAAAGAAAAGATAACTATACCCGCTCACCGCCGTGTTTGCTTTACTCCTGCCCAACTATTAAAGTCTTTGGTAAATAAGCCATTCGCACACTTTGAAGCTACTCCTATTAATGAAGGTGTTTTCATGGATGGCATTTCACAAGATTCTCCATCTAGTGCGGATGAAAAAGATAGTGATAGTTCTTACGAAGAAGATGTTGAGAAATGTATTGAAGATGAACATACAAAAGTGGGAGCTACAGCTAAATCTGATACTGTAGCAACAGATTCAGGCAATGATGTTTTGTTTGAGGAGATAAATGATTTAGAAGAGTCTTTTGCAACCGCTGTTATTTCAACATCTGTTGTTGAAAATACTGTAGAGGTGATAGGTATTGAAAGTATTCTGATAGATGATGATACTAAATTGGAAGCCACAAATGAAAAGCCCAGTACTGATATTCCTATAAATTCATTGCCAAATAAATCTAAACCTAAAGCTAAGAGTAAAAAAAGCCATTACTTATTGAGAGTTGCTGTGGTGGGGTTGTTCATAATTTTTGCTGTTGACTTTACATATAACTATTACTTTTCCAGCAGTTCCTCAAAACAAGTAGTAGACATTGCAGAAAACTCCAAACCAATTGATAATGTTGCAATAGTTGATACTGAAAATCTATCAAGTGATTCAAAAACTAACGTTGATTCTGTAGTAACAGTAGCGTCTTTACCTCGTAAAACAGCTAAAATGTCTCCTGGTAGAACTTTACGTTTAATTGCATTAGACAAATTGGGAGATAGAGAATTTTGGGTATATATATATATGGTAAATAAAGATGAAATTCAGAATCCTAATGTTGTACCCATTGGACAGGTATTAGAACTTCCTCATAAAAACGAATACCCAATGAATCCTGATAGCAATGAAGATGTTGCTAAGGCAAAAAAACTTGGGGATGAATTAATGAAACAGTTTAGGTGATTAGAAGATTGCTTCAGGCTCTTTTTTCTTGCTGCTCAATTGCTTACTGTTATTTATCCCTTTATTCTTAGTTTTAAATATACTAGAATAGATTACCTATATCTTTAAAGTTATACTCTTTTTATCTATAATCCGTTGCATCTATAATAAAATTAAAGGGATAGTGGTGGTTGTTGCTATGCATGTTTTATATCTCCAATTTACTTACCATATTTGTATACAAAATAAAATATTAAATCAGAAGAGTGTAAGAAGATAGGTAAAACAGATGATTATTAGAGTTAGGTTATTTATTGTCTTCTCAAACGAGAGAGATAATAAGTTGTTTTCTTAAGTTTTTAACTCAATTGTTTAGTTTTCCCGATAAAAACATATCTTTGTGAACAATTTTATATGAACGCATGTTCATATGCTTGTGTGATTCATATTGTACATATAAGGTAAATGAAATTATAAAACCAGATAAGATAAAGTTTAAGCAATGAAAGTTAGTAAAGTATTTATCATTATGTGTTTGTTGCCAACATTCGTTTTTGCGCAGCAAACAATACCAATATCCAAAGCTGAGGTTTTGGAAAAGGTATCACAACGGAGTAATAAATTAAAAATTGGAGAGCAGGAGGTGTTTTCTGCTAAAGGAGATCTTAATCAAACCAACGCAGTTTTTCTGCCAAATATCTCGACTTCCTATACTGGAATGACCACAAATAGTCCTTTAAACGCCTTTGGATTTAAGCTAAATCAAGGAATTGTAAATCAGTCAGATTTTGATCCTAATAATTTAAATAATCCTTCAAGAACTAATATGTTTACTACCTCGTTTGAAGTGCAACAACCAATAATTAATGTTGATGGCATATTTCAACGAAAGGCAGCCAAAGCAAAATGGGAGGCTACACGGATGCAATTAGAGCGCACCAGTGATTATCTTTCTCTTGAAACTGAAAAAGCCTATATGCAGTTGCAGCTTGCATATAAAAGTGTAGAAGTTTTAGAAGCTGCTTTAAAAGCTGCACAAGAAAATCTTCAATTGGCAGAAAACATCTTTAAACAAGGTTACCTTCAACAGTCAGATGTGCTTACTGTACAAATTAGAGTAGCTGAAGTTGAAAATCAACTCCAATATGCCAAGAGTAATGTCATAAATGCTTCTGAATATTTAGCCGTTCTTATGAACGAAGAGTTTTCAGGGGTTTATGTACCAACAGATTCTTTAACCGTTTCATTGAGGTTGATTTCTAATGAAAATCTTTCTTACGGTCGTGCAGATATACAAGCAATGCAGTTTGCCACAGAAGCTTACAAGCAGAACTATAAGGCTGATAAGATGTCTTTTCTTCCCCGATTGAATGCTTTTGGAAGTTACGAGCTTTATGATAATCAAATCTTCAGTGCCGACGCTAATGGATATTTAATAGGCGCTTCTTTAACCTGGGATATTTTTCAAGGTTCTAAACGAATTGGTAAAACACAAAAGAGCAGAGCAGAATATACTAAAGCCAATCTTCAGTTGGAAGAGTACAAGTCTGAAAGTCAACTAGAATTAAATAAAGCAAAACGAATGTATCAGGATGCCCAAAACAATCTTAAACTTACTGAGCTTGCTCTTCAGCAATCTGAAGAGGCTCTACGAATTAGAACCAATAGATTTAAAGAGGGACTTGAGAAAACAACCGAGTTGCTAATGGCTGAGACGCTATACTCACAAAAACAGTTAGAGTACTTTAGTACTGTTTTTCAGCATAATTATGCGCTTGCATATCTTGATTTCTTAACTAAAAACTAATTTATTTTCTTCTACAAGTACAACTGACAATCGATCAGGTTTTCTAAATTCTTGTAGGTTTATTAAACTATATAATGTATTAAACAAAACTTTTTTAATATGAAATTTTTATATACAAGCTTGCTTTTTTTAGCAGTACTCAGCGTTACTAGCTGTGGTAGTTCTTCCAGCAAAAAAAGTGTCGATCAAACCCCTACAGTAGCTGTTACTGTTAGTTCAGCAGATGCAACAAACAACTCTCCTTTTATGACCGCTAGCGGTAAGATTGAGGCCGTAAATAGTGCTTCGCTTAGTACAAGAATGATGGGTTTTGTAAACAAAATTCACGTTAATGTTGGCCAGAAAGTGAGCAAAGGACAATTGTTGATTAGTATTAATAACGCCGATTTATCAGCAAAGAAAGCTCAGACAACTGCTGGTATAACCGAGGCTCAAGCTGCTTTTAGTAATGCAGAAAAAGATTATGAGCGCTTTCAGAATCTTTTCGCAAAAAACAGTGCTTCTCAAAAGGAGCTCGATGATCAACGTGCACGCTATGAAATGGCAAAAGCTAGATTGGAAGGTGCTAGACAGATGAAAAATGAAGTAGAATCGCAATTTGCGTATGTAGATCTTCGCGCACCTTTTAGTGGTGTGATTACTAATAGATATATAGACGAAGGCGATATGGCCAATCCAGGAGTACCACTTATTTCAGTGGA
>CAZBVD010000101.1:0-6606 GCA_964495235.1 uncultured Dysgonomonadaceae bacterium
ACAATCACAAGAAAAACAACCCATTTTTTAAAACTTAGCATAATCATCTTCTTTTTTTATTGACAAAAATTTATTCTATGTATTCTCTGAATAGTGTAAAAGTCATTGGAAAAGTAGCGACTTTAAATAAAGAGGGTGCCATTATTAGACACCCTCTAATAAATAATCTTTAAGATATTATCTGTAGCTTAGAATTACATTTTATATCCTGGATTTTGAATAACTTGTCCTTCACCACGTTGAATAACCTCCCGTGGAAGAGGGAACACGTTTATTTTAACACTTCCATCTGGCAAATACCAATTAGTAATTTTCCAATTATCAATATTCTCTTGTGAAGTATTGTTTGCCAACAAAACATATTCTTTATGAGAAATGAATTTATTGTGGCGAATTAAGTCAGCGCGATGATTGCCATTTTCACACCAAAACTCTTTCCAACGTTCTTTCATCAATGCATCTAAGAAGTCAGTATTTTCAACAGGCTCTATATATTCAGGAGCAGATCTTCTACCTACATTAGGAACAGTTTTCCCATAACTTCCCATTGTCCAAAGTTCAGATTCAGGAACTTCTGCACGTCTTAAAACCTGATTAACCAAATCTAAAGCTTCTTGTGTAACTCCTTTTTGCATATAAATAGCTTCAGCCAGAGTTAATAACACATCGGCATAACGATAGATTGGCATATCATCAGACCTTTGAGAAGGTGAAGTAACTACAGGCCATTTAATTGCCAGTGGACCTTCTCTAAATATATTAGCTCCTCCAATTGGAGTTGCACGATTACGAAGAATACCTGTGTTTGTAACATATTCTGTTATCATGTTAGTAGTTCTTGTATCACTTTCATGGAAATGGTCGTATAATAACCAAGTTGTTCCCCAAGAGCTAAATCCTGCAAGACCAGCGGGATGTGCCCATTCTGATGGAGATGCTGCCATTTGCCATTGATTTGAATTGGCAGAACCATCTTCGCATCTAATAGTAAAAATTCCTTCTTTAATATTAGGACCAGTAGTACCAGGGTCGAATAGTTCAGGGTAACTTGAATGAAGTTCATATTCATAATTTGGCCCCATCAAATCTCTACAAAGCGCTTCAACTTTTGGCCAATTAGCGGCTCCTGCAAAATGCTCAGGGGATTGGTGTAAATACAAACGTATCAGAAGCATCTTTGCAAGCCCTTCACTAAATCTTCCATAACTAGCAGGTTTGAGAGTTGTTGATCCAACTGTTTTATCTTTGTGAGGGTGTGGTAAATATTGAGCAGCATATTTTAAATCGCTTTCTATAAAATCTACCATCTCATCATTAGTAGCTCTTGGTACTTGGTGAATTTCTAAAGGTGTTTTAATAGTCTCGAGTGAAGGCAATTGAATTGGACCATAAAAATCGAACAGAATATTTGCCAAAAATCCACGAGCTAATCGTACTTCACCTAATAGAATTAACTTCTCATCATCGGTTAGTATATCAGAACTCTCATTCTCTATCATATCTATAACTTCTGTCATATGACTAACTTTTCCAAGAAAGTTGTTGTAAAAATGAGTGAAATATGACGAACTATTTGTATCAAATGTTCCTCTTGTAGCCTGTTGCCAACCACTATAACGACCCCACAATTCACCAGTAGCACAATTGTTAAGTACATAAACCCCTCTTTCGGAAGGGCTATGAATACCTCTTGACCAATCAGCTCTCAAAGGTTCGTAGCATCCCATCATTAACGCTTCATAGTCTACATAACTTTTTGGGAAAATGCTTGGATTTAGTGTACCGTATTCAAGTGGCTCCAAGTCTCCATGGCAGCTTATCATACTGATAAGTATAAAGCTTATAATTGAAAGTTTTAGTAACTTATTCATAATATTTTATATTTGTTAAAATTTTATATCTATTCCAAATGTAAATGTTCTAGCATTAGGATATGCACCAGAGAATCTATCTGTTTCAGGGTCATTACCTCTATATGGTGTAATAACAAAAGCGTTATTAACATCAAAATGAACTCTGAGACTCTCGACATAATTAGATAACATAGAAGTTTTGGGCAGTGTGTACCCCAATGTTATATTTTGTGCACGGATGAACCAAGCATCATCATAAAACCAATCAGCAGTTCCAGATCTTGGATGTGTTGTTGATTCCTTTCTATCAGGGAAAATTGTTTCATCCATCCAGCGTTCTTTAACGGAACGTAATTGATTAACTTGTTGGCTAACCATATTACCCGGACTTCTACCCCACATCATAAAGTTTGGATCTTCCATTATACGATCAAACATTCCATACATATAAAGATTAAAATCGAAAGCTTTATAAGTAAATCTATTTCCTAATCCTATAATGAAACCAGGGTCACGACTTCCTATAAATACTCGGTCAGCGTCATCAATTGTTCCATCAGGTTTCCCAGATAGAATAACTTTTCCATTTTCATCTACCATAGGATTACCATCTGCATCTAACATAGGTCCGTTTACATCGGCAATAATAAGTCCTCCTGGACGTAAGGTTGATGTTCCTGTACCACCATATTGTGGAGTTAGGTGATGTAAAGGTATATCATCTCCTTTCTGTAAAATACCAAGTGCATGTTGCGAATATATAGGTCTTAGTACATCATTTGCTTTTTCGTATATATTTGGTGTCCATTGTGAATCCCGTTCTTTCCATCTGTCTTCAAATTTAGTAAAAGTAAAGTCGGTGTTCCATGTAAAATCTCTCCGTTTAATATTTCTAAAATTTACAGTAACTTCAACTCCTTGACTTTGAGTAGATCCCACGTTTGCCCACACTGAATTAAGATATTGGTAAGCTGCAGTTCGTCTTGTTTGCAACAAGTCGGAAATTGTTTTATTATAATATTCAAGAGATGCCGTTATTCCGTTCCAAATATTAAGATCTAAATCCAATCCAATATTAAACTCAGTAGTTGTTTCCCATTTTAAGTTAGGATTTTCAACTCTGCCAGGTATTACTGCTGTATATGAACCATTATTTGGTTGAGTCCATCCTTGCGTAGTCGAATAAGTTGCATTATGACGACCTCCTATATCATCGTTACCTGTTTGACCCCAGCTAAAACGCCATTTTACCATGTTTAGATAATTATCAGAAAAATCCATGAAGCTCTCTTCAGCCATGTTCCACCCTACAGCTACTGAAGGAAACAGACCCCATTTTTCATTTCTAGCAAATGTGCTGGAACCGTCACGACGAACTGTAGCAGTAAATAAATACCTATCTAATAGAGTATAATTTAATCTACCTAAAAACGATGCTCTCATATTCTCAGAAGCACCTGAACCAACGCCTTTTACACCTGCTCCCGAGCCCATACTATTCCATAAAAAACCATCGGTAACAAAATGATCATTTTGTAGATTAGAGCTGTTTGAATTTGTTTGTTCATAAATATACCCTCCGAGTAGTGAGAAACGGTGATCAACATTAAGATCGAAGTTGTAGTTAGCTGTAAATTCATTAGAAGTATGCGAATTCTTTCTATTCCAAATTCGGGCATCTCCCTGTAGTTGATCTCCCCACAAAGTTTGTGTTGGGAAGTAATTACCACGTGTTGAATATGACAGATCAATCCCTGTAGAATATTTCAAAAATAAACCATCAATTGGTTCATAAGTAATACTAGCATTTGCTAATACTCTGTCTGTTATATTATTGTCAGTTACATAGAGCAATGAGGCAGGGTTAGGTCTGTTTCCAACTATTGGATTAACTGGGAATTTTCCATCTGCGTCTTGTATTGGCACTTGAGGGTTAAATTCAATAGCTGATCGGATCAATCCTGAGTTTTCGTATTGATTATCCCCATGTGATATATTGTCATTATCTGTACGTGATCCTAGTATAGTCAACTGACCTTTTATTTTGTCTCCAAAATCTTGGTCTAAGTTAACTTTTCCTGTATAACGTGTCAATCTTGAATTTTTAACTATTCCTTGATGATCGAAATAACTTCCTGAAATCATATATCTAGTAATTGGAGTTCCTCCTCTAATACCTACATTATAATTTTGAACTATTCCAGTCTGAGTCATTAATCCAACCCAGTCAGTACCTTTTACACCTCTATTAGCTGCTATTTGAGCATCGCTAAATGATTGGCTTCCCCTAATAGCGCTACCATTTGCATCAAATTCTAATTCCCATTGATCTACTGTTCCTTTTGTAGCAGCATGAGCTTGTGCTATAGTAGTTAACGGGTTAAGCTCCGTATCTCTTCCCCAAGGGTCTCCTCCGTATGGATAAACACCTCGAGAACCTAACCATGACTCATAACCAGCAGTGTTAATTTCCGTCATCCATTCTCCTAGGTCCACAAATGTATCAAACTTATCAAGATACTCTTGTACACCATAGGTTGCGTTGAAAGTAACCTCAGGTTTTCCTTGTACGCCCCGTTTTGTGGTAATTAGCACTACCCCATTTGCTGCCCTTGATCCATAAATTGCAGTTGCAGAAGCGTCTTTCAACACATCGATTGTAGCTATATCGGCAGGATTAAGGAAATTTAATGGACCCTGAGTTCCAACTGCAGTTCTGCTATCACCCATTGAAGCAGCCGCTTGATCTAATTGTAATATTGGAAATCCATCAACAATATATAGTGGTTGGTTGCTCGCATTAATAGAACTTTCTCCACGAATCATAATATCCAAACCTCCACCTGGCTGTGCACTATTTTGAGTCACAATCATACCAGCAGCCTTACCTTGCAAGGAGTGAGCAATTGATGCAACTGATGTTATCGGTACATCATTTGCATTTACTGAAGATACAGATCCTGTTAAATCTCTTTTTCTAGCAGTACCATAACCGATTACAACTACTTCGTCAAGAGTACTAACATCTTCACTCATAGTAATGTTGATTGTTGCACGCCCATTTACTGCCTCTTCTATACTAGTAAAACCAATATAGGAATAGATAAGAACAGAAGAAGATTGCACGTTCAATGAGTAATATCCCTCAACATCAGTAACGGTTCCTTGTTGTGTGCCTCGAATAATAATCGATACACCTGGCAATGACTCGTTATTAACATCAACTACTCGACCTGTCACTGTTTGCTGTTGAGCTAAAACAGAACCACTAAGCAATAGAAGGCTCATACAGATGAATAATAACTTTTTCACTTTAAAAACTTCTTTAATTAAATCATTCATAATTTTTAACGATTAAATTCTTGATTATAATACCTTTTAATTCACATTTTATTTCTCCGAAAGCTCTTTGTTTGAGTTTTGCACCAATTTTCTGTTTGTTCATCATACGCAATTACAATTTGTTAAATAAATTAATGTTTAGCAAGCTTACAGCCTGAATTTATAGTTTAAAAATATCAATTAGGTTATCCAACATTTACATTTGTTATATCACTAACTAAAAAGTGTCCTGATCGGTATATAACTATTTGCAAGTTTATTTTTCTTACTCTTTACATGCTTCTAATAAAATAAAATACGCATAAGATAAAACTCTTCATTTTAAAATAGCATTCATTGCACAATATTTTATTTTACTTTCAATTACAAAGATATATACTAATAAATGCAAAAACAAATCTTTTGGAACATATTTTCAAATAAAAAGTAAATTCATCTTCATAATCGTTGTTTTTCGTTGCGAAATAAATTGAAATACATAAAAAAGGTCCCGTTATGAAACTGATAACATTTAAAAAGAACATTCAAAATAATTTATTGAGTAAAAGCTTTGTAATTTAAGAGCTCAATTTTTATTAAATCCATCATTGACGGAGTTTCATATTAAATAAGACCAATAAAGTTGGTTTAGCATTATCAAGATATATACGGATGACTATTTAGATAGGTAATTGTCATTTGGAAGTTAAATGTTAATTAACTACACTTAATATTGATATTCAGACCTTTGTAATGCTCAGGGGGGGGTATTGACAATCAGGGTATTATATATTTACTTTGTATATATGTATTTCAAGATATCCATACATAAAAACCCATAGACAAAAAAACTGTCCAGCTATTATCGTTTAGTTGAAAGTTATCGTAATCACAATGGTAATGTTTGCGTTCGAACCATTCATAGTGCTGAATTTTTAGATGATTTGAATCATGATCAAATGAATTTAATACGGAAAATTTTTGCTGTAAAAAGTTTCGAATACTGGTAATGTATTATTTGATTTGCCAGTGAGTGATGATTTAGTTGTTTTGGATTATGCTGAGCTGTTTTATAATAGAATGGTCACTGAGAAGCGTATTGATATCCCTGAAAAAGAGTCAATTTCTAAACTGTGATTTATCGCAAAAAATTGATCTTAATAGTATCAGAGGCAAAGATGTTCGTGAGATAGGATCTGAATGGATTAGCTTTCAAGCGCCTAATCAGTTGCACATATCGGACTTTTGGAACAACAAGCCTGGAAGGATTCTGATATACGTTTGCCTTCGCATATCATTAGCTGTGTTGTTTATCCAGCATCTGAATTAAAGATCTCGTTGTGGATAAAAGAAAAATCAGCTGTGAGTAAAGTAATCGGCTTTGAAAAAGAGAAAATAACCAAAGATCGACTCTATAAGATAAGTGCAAAAC
>CAZBVD010000102.1:0-6503 GCA_964495235.1 uncultured Dysgonomonadaceae bacterium
TTGAAGGGTTGCTCATTATTGTCACGCTGTCTTTTTGCTTAGAGTTAGCCAAAAATATTTATATATTAACACTGTTTATCTATAAGCACATCTGTTTAAATATTATGTTTTCAGCTCCATCGGAGCGACCTGTCTGTAGTAAACATGCAAACACAGCACCTCAAGCATCGTAGATGCGACCTGTTCTTCTTTATAGTTGAGACAAGTTTTTAAGTCAAACACATAAATTTGCAGGTGAGCCGAGTTTTTAAAGAAGTCGAGATTATGAGCTAGAAGTCAAACTAGAGGTGTATAATTCAATAATCAAGGCATAATAGTCAAATCTTGTGTGTAGGTCATAACAATCATGCTATGAAAATAAAATCTTAAATGTAGGATTGAACAATCAGGGTATAAATCTTCATCCGTATAATTCACGTTTTCAGCTTTACGTAGATTCTGGGGCCTCATACTCCGCCGATATAGGTCACTATTTCAAGGAGATTTAAACAAAGCAGATGCGTAAAGATAAAAGCGAACATAGCCCCAAAGGGTAAGTATTCAGATTAAAGTGAAAACATTTATTATATTATTGATTATAAACTATATAACGTATACACATTTGAAACTCGATGAATAATGCAGGTTAAACCCTATGACTAAGAAAAGGCTTTCATCTCAATAAGATGAAAGAAGAGAGAGAGATTACCCCTCATAGCTTAGCATGTGCCTCTTCTTAGTACATATATAAAAAAAGACAAACTCTTTGATATTTATACATCAAAGAGTTTGTCAATAATATTTACAAAAGCTATTACTTTAGCTTCTACTTTCTAAAATTCTCAAGTAATTATTTACACTAAGAACATTAATTAACTTCCAATTTAAGTGGCTGTTGCAACTTAGCTTCCTCAACTTCAAGAAAATCAGTCCACTGTTCAAAAGTCTTAAAGAAACTTTTTGTCCATCCACCACCAGTGTAATAGATATATTTAGTGCCTAACTCATATTCATTGATTCCTAACAAGTGCCCTTCAGCAACTTTTGCTTCTGCAAAACCGTTAGAATTAATTACTCCTGTAAACGTTGTTCCATTATCAGAGTGGTCTGGATGCTTATAAGCTATTATGCCGTTTTCTGGTTTATTAAATACTACATTAGAGGCTTCTTCCATTACTAAACCTGTAGCAACATGAATTTTATCAATATCGCTGTCTGAATTAAACTCATTTTGAATTTTATTGAGGTAGCTATATGCATCTAACGATATTGTGCGTTTTTCTGTAACCTCTATCTCACCTACTTCATAAGGCTTGTAAGTAAACTGAGCAGTAATACGCAAAGGTCCATTATCTAATATCTCATGAGATATAAAGTTTTTGCCTAAACAAAGAGTGTCATTATTATAAGGCGCTGTCATTCCTAAACCTAAGGTTCTACCAACCTTATAATAATCTAGCCCCTCACCGTTATCTTGATGATAAGAAGCTATGCCAGCTAAATCATTTTCATACCACTTATCAATAACAAGCGACTCTGTTCTTTTTGCCCAGTAATCCATACCGTTGCTAATTTCACCGGTTGCTTCCAAAGCAGGCCCATAAATTCTAAAAGCAGAGCGGTTGTTTTCCCATGTAAAATCGTCTTTTCTCTCAGGTACTAAACGACCATAAACCATAGGTGTAAAGTTTTCGGGCACACCATTTTTAACTTCAAAAGTTATGCTCTCACCACCTTTCACACTAACAGGGAATAGAAGCTTTGTAGGGCTTCCTGTTCCTTCTTGCAGTATTTGATAAGGAATTTGTTTTGTTGATAAACCTTCAACAACAATAATTTCGCTATCGGTAGTGTTTAACTTTGAAGAAATAGCATCCCAAGGGATTTCCACCATTTCGTGTTCTCTGTCTATATCTGACTGGTTGCTAACAGTAACTGTAACTATTTCTTTTGAATTGTTACAAGCTAATAAGATGCTAGCGAAAAGAAATAAAAAAAGATATTTTCTCATTACTTTAATAATTATCTGCTTAATATTATTTATTTAGGCTGTTTTCCAATGTATGCTAAAATACCACCATCAACATATAATACATGCCCGTTTACAAAATCTGAAGCTTCAGACGATAAGAATACAACAGGTCCTACTAAGTCTTTTGGATCACCCCAACGTGCCGCTGGTGTTTTAGAAATAATAAAAGAATCGAAAGGATGAGGACTACCATCTGCTTGTTTCTCTCGCAAAGGTGCTGTTTGCGAAGTTGCAATGTATCCCGGACCAATACCGTTTACTTGAATGTTGTGCTCTCCCCACTCTGAAGCAAGGGTACGTGTAAGCATTTTAAGACCACCTTTTGCTGCTGCATAAGCAGAAACAGTTTCACGGCCCAACTCGCTCATAAGAGAGCAAATATTAATAATTTTACCTCCGCCTCTTCTTATCATAGATGGAGCTACAGCTTTAGATAAAATAAAAGGAGCAACTAAATCTACATCTAGCACCTCTTTAAAGTCTTCAACTGACATATCTACTGCAGGAATACGCTTGATAATTCCAGCATTATTAACCAAGATATCAATTTCTCCAACTTCTTTTACAATAGCATCAATTGCTTTTAAAACTTGATCTTCTTTTGTAACATCAAACACATAACCGTGTGCATCAATACCAAGTTTTTTATATTCAGCTAGTCCTCTGTCAAGAGATGCTTGATTTGAACTATTAAATACAACTGTTGCACCACTTTGTGCTAAACCTGCTGCCATTGAAAAGCCAATACTGTGTGCAGCTCCAGTTACAAGAGCTACTTTACCTTTTAATGAAAAGATATTCATATTTTATATATTTTGTTTTGTTTATTTACCTATGTACTCACTTATTGTTTGTTCCTATTCTTACTTAAGATCTGTGATTTTAGAGAAATCTTGATCACCATAATCTAAGTTCTCACCTGCCATACCCCAGATAAAAGTATAGTTGCTTGTACCAGCTCCAGAGTGAATAGACCATTCAGGAGAAAGAACAGCTTGGTCATTGTGCATCCATATATGACGAGTTTCTTCAACTTCACCCATAAAATGAGAGACAGCTTGCTCTTCTGGAACTTCAAAATAGAAATATGCCTCCATTCTACGCGAGTGTACGTGTGCTGGCATGGTATTCCATATACTTCCTGGAGATAATTCAGTCATACCCATTTGTAATTGACAAGTAGGAAGAACTTGATTAACGATCATTTTATTAATGAATCTATGGTTTGCAGTTTCAGAAGAACCTAGTTCTGCAACCTCTGCATCAGCTTTAGTAATTTTCTTGTCTGGATAGTTACGGTGTGCAGTTGCTGAGTTGAAATAGAATTTAGCAGGATTGTTTGCATCATCACTTTCAAAGTAAACTTCACGTTCACCCGAACCAAGATATAAAGCTTCTTTATAATCTAACTCAAAAACATCATCACCAACTTTTACTTTTCCTTTTCCACCAACATTAAAGATGCCGATTTCGCGACTAATCAAAAACACAGGTTGTTTTAATGGATCAATTGCTTCAAGTTGCAATGATTCGGTCACAGGCATTGCACCTCCAACTACCATTCTATCGTACATAGAATAAACCATATTAACTTCATCTTTGGCAAAAACAGTTTCGATTAAAAAATCTTTGCGCAATCTCTCTGTTGTATACTGCTTTGCATCTTGTGGGTTTGCAGCATAACGTAATTCATAATTTGTTTTCATTTTACTTTATATTTAAATTTATTTTTTAAGCAGTTGATTTACAAATATAGCGAAAAACTATGTGGATATATAATATTTTTAAAGTTTTAGCACAATGCTATGCTAAATACTTATAAAACTAAAATAACTTAGGTAACATTGTGTCAATATTGACAATAGGTCTTTATAAGCTATTTACACACGACACTCTATTCACACATAACACAGAGTAAATATCGCACTTTTATCATTTATACTCGCAACTTAATATGTGAGTATAACTACCAAATACTATAAGAGACTCTATAATGTGCAATCCTCAACAAACGTTATAGTTTTGAGAAATATAAAAATATTAATTGCAGCAACTAGCTATATTTGCGACCAATATATTTTCTCTGTTTCCCCTAAACATCACTTCCTCGCTGCCTCATCGCCTCAAAAGTCAAGACAGCAGTTGATACAGAAACGTTCAAAGAATCTACCTTTCCGCGCATGGGTATCTTAATCCTCTTTGTAGCATAGTTGAGCCAATCACTTGTCAATCCATTGGCCTCAGTGCCCATAATAATGGCCGAGGGCCCTCGATAATCAATATCTTGATACCATTCTGCAGCCTGGAGCTCTGCTGCATAAGATGCTATTTCATGCTCATCTAACCATTGCATTGCCTCTTGGGTAGTGCATACTGCAATTTGCACAGTAAACAATCCGCCAACACTTGATCTAATAACATTTGAGTTATAAATATCTGTTTGCGGATCGCAAACTATTACAGCATCAACAGCTGCTGCATCTGCCGAACGAAGAATAGCACCCAGGTTGCCAGGTTTTTCTACCGACTCTAACAGTATCACAAAGGGATTGTCTGACAAACAAACATCTGCTAGTGTATGCGATTTTGGCTCTGCCAATGCAATCAAACCATCGGATGAAGATCGATAAGATACTTTTTGAAACACCTGAGATGTTATTTCAATTATCTTTTCATCATCAATAGAATCTAAAACATTAGGATAATGCGTATTCTCAAACAGCTCACGATAAACATATACTTCTTTTATAAAATAACCGCCAGCCAAAGCTAGCGATAACTCTCTTGCACCTTCAATAACAAAAAGGTTTTGAGCCTTTCGTTCGCGGGCTTTAGATAGTTTTACGAGTTTCTTCACAGAAGGATTCTGTAAACTTGAAATCAGCATTATTTCGGAAGTTTATTGTTATTTTATAATTTATTTATCCTTACTCGGTTTCCTTACCTAACATAAAACCGTCAATCACCTCTCTTAAGCTCTCTTTCGGAATGTTACCTTGTCCCATTTGGGGAACTGCATCATCGTGAGGTATAAAAAGCAATGAAGGCACACTTCTAATGCCATATGCAAGCGCAATATCTGGTTCTTTATCAATATCTACTTTGTAGATATAAATCTCATCGCCATACTCAGCTGCTAAAGCTCTCAATGTTGGAGCCAACTGTTTACAAGGACCACACCAAGTAGCATGAAAATCTATAATAGCAGGTTTATCTCCTACATAGGTAAACTTGTTTGGGCTTCTCTTAAAATCGTGCACTCTTTTCACAAACTCAGTTGTATTTAGATCAATTGGCTCACCTTTTAAATCAGGCTCGTTAGCAAATGCGGCCATTGCAATAAACACAAGTGCAATAAGTATTATGCTAGTTCTTTTCATAACTCTTTTTCTTTTAATTATTAAACAATTGAATTAAAACTCAATCACATTAGTTTTATATCATGATTGAACAAGAAACATTATATAAAAGTTTAATTCAACTATCGTAATAATTATAAAGACTCACTGTTTTTAAAAGATGCAGAGTTAGGGTGCCTCACTCCAAACTCTTTAGCCACAATTGTATCAATCTTTACTTTCCATATTTTCACATTCTTTACAGCAGGCTTAGAATAAGTAAACTCTTTGTCTATATATTGGCGCATAATTATATTAAGAATTCTTTCTTTCTGATCAAAATTATCTTCAAACTCAACCCTACCATTACAAACAACACTTGCAGCTTGCATTCTATAACTACAAGCCACCTCAGGATGTTGCCAAATAAGTGTTGGCTGTGTGCAAAACGTAATACAAACATTCCTGTTTTGCTCTAATATACGAATCACCTTACCTTCAGGTCCTGAATGCAAATAAATAACATCATTTTCATACCCATAATTCATGGGCAAGACATAAGGTATGCCATTTTCATCAGAAAAACCTACAAAACAAATTTTTTCTGTTTTAAGAATTTCCTCTATTTTTTCTTTCTCGTCTATTGAATATGTTTTCATCTGTACTTCTAATTTACAATAACTTAGTTTTACAATTTTAATCTTGCAATTTAGCATAAAAAAAGGAAACTTCCATGGTGGAAATTTCCTATCTTATATGAATACAATCAATAGGTCAAGCTTACTTAACTTTATCCACGATAGCTTTAAAAGCCTCTGGATGATTCATTGCTAAGTCGGCAAGAACCTTACGATTAATATCTATTCCATTTTTATTTAACGCTCCCATTAAACGAGAATAAGTAGTTCCGTTTAATCTAGCAGCAGCATTAATACGCTGAATCCAAAGTGCACGGAAGTTACGTTTTTTATTCTTACGATCGCGATACGCGTAGGTTAAACCCTTTTCCCACGTATTTTTGGCTACTGTCCACACATTTTTACGTGCACCAAAGTAACCTCTAGTTAATTTCAGAACTTTTTTTCTGCGGTTGCGCGAGGCAACATGATTGACTGATCTTGGCATAATGTTTGTTTGTTTTGAATGTTAGCGTT
>CAZBVD010000103.1:0-6460 GCA_964495235.1 uncultured Dysgonomonadaceae bacterium
ACGACTCAAGATTTGAAGAATATGAGATATAAGGCAAATCCATTGAACAAGATTTTTTAAATAGTCCAATTTTATTTTATGGCATGAAGTTGCCATTTGTTTTATGTCCCACCTAAACTCTTCAACGCAATAATAAATTTGTCAACACCTTTTTTAAAGATTAAAAAAAAGGTTGCAGACAGATGTGTATGTTCAATAATAAATTAAGAATGAATAGAGAGTATAATTAAACGAGAAAAGTAATACTATATCTTTAATTACCAAAGGTGTAATAGTAGATAGTAATGGTAGAGCTTTAAACTCAAAACTATATGACTATTATTGGAGCGATAATGATTGCTTTAGAAACTTCATTGGGGAGTCTATTCTTTACTATAATGATGGTTTGGCTTATTTTGAGATAAAAGATAAGTATGGTTTTATTAATCGTCAGGGTAATGGGGAGTATCCCACAAACTGTGTAAGTAATTAATTGAGGGGTTAAATTCCGGACTTTAACCCCTCAATTAATTTTATTTATTTACTTTACAAAAACTTACACTGAATAGTTATGAAAAAAGATGATTTATTACAAAGCGATTTCTTTAAACAATTTAAAACTACAGAAGAGTTTCAAGACTTCTTCTCTCAATTGCATAATCGCGGAGTAGAAGCAATGCTTGAGGGTGAACTTGATGTCCATTTGGGATATGATAAACACACCAAATCAACATCATCAAATGCTCGCAATGGTTATGGTACAAAAACTATTAAGACCACTTTAGGTGAGTCAGAGATAAGCGTACCTCGTGACCGAGATGGTAGCCTCAGTCCAATAATTGCACCTAAACGCAACGGTATGGCTGATGGGATTGAGAACGTTATTATCTCTCTGTATGCTAAAGGAATGAGCAACTCGGATATTGAAGAACAGATGCGTGAGATCTATGGTTTCAGAGTCTCATCCAGCGCCATATCAAGAATAACTGATCAAGTAACCGATGAAATAATTGCATGGCAAAATCGTCCTCTTGAAACAGTTTACTTGATTGTTTGGATGGATGGCATTGTTTTTAAGGTCAGAGAAAACTCGAGAATAATTAATAAAACAATATATATAGCCGTTGGTCTTCGCAGAGATGGTAGAAAAGAGATCCTCGGATTATGGCTTGGTAAGAATGAAAGCTCTGCGTTTTGGATGAGTGTGCTAACGTATATGAAAGCACGTGGGGTGATGGATATACTCATTACAGCGACAGATAATTTAAATGGATTTACAGATACTATCCTCAATGTATTTCCTAATTCGAGAACACAGATATGTGTTATACACCAAATCCGAAATGCTTGCCGTTATGTTGTATGGAAAGATAAAAAAGAGTTTACAGCTGACATGAAGCTAATCTATGCAGCCCCTACAAGGCAGGCCGCAGAGGCAGCGTTGAAAGGCTTTGCTTTTAAATGGAAAGATAAATATGGTTATGCTGTCAAATCCTGGCAAAATAACTGGGAAGATCTAACAGTTTTCTTTGACTTCCCTATTGAAATTAGAAAAATAATATATACAACAAACCTAATTGAAAACCTCAATGGGAAAATTAGAAAATACACCAAAAACAAACTTTCATTCTCTACAGATGAGGCTGTTATGAAGTCCGTATATTTAGCTGCTAGGGAAGCATCAAAAAAATGGGATAAGCCAATACAAAATTGGGGATTAATTCTGAACCAATTTTTGACTATGTTTGCAGAAAGGGTTCAACTTTAAAGTCAAACCCTTCAATTAGTATTTACACTCTTAATGGGATAGTGTCTATTTATGTGAGGATAGAGACTATAAAAAGACGTAGCAGGGCGAATCTCCACTACGTCTTTTTATTTTAATTCATGCTAACATTAAAAACTATCTATTTAATTTCAATAGTTCTATCAACTTTTGGTTCTTCTTGTTCTTCAAGTTTAGGAATATTGATAGATAAGATGCCATTTTCTGCCTTTGCACTAATTTTATCTCTGTCAACAGTGTTAGGTAAAATCATTCGTCTTTGGAAATGGGAGTAAGAAAACTCACGTCTCAAATAACAAGTATCTTCGTCATGCTCTTCTGTTTCAGTTTTCTTTTCTACTGTTATCAATAGATTGTTGTCATCATCTATTTTTACATTAAAGTCCTCCTTAGTCATTCCAGGAGCAGCTACTTCTACAATAAACCCTTTTTTGTTCTCTAAGATGTTAACTGAAGCGCTTGAGCTGTTTGTTTTTTCCATCCATTCGTTACCGAAAAAATCGTTGAATACACCCGGTAACCAGTTTTGAGTTCTTCTAATTGTTGGTAACATAATAGTAATCCTTTCTTTTCTTTATTGATTAAGTATTTAATTTATTTATTTGACATAATGATCTATTTCACTTATAAATGTGCAAATTATGTGCCATTACGTAAAAACTAGTAAAACTGCTTTTAGAGTGACTAAATGTCAGCTTGTTTTTGTGTAAACCAATATATCGGCTGTTTTAGTGTGACAATATATCCTCTTTTGTGTTGTTGAAACAACTTTAATTAAGAAAATCATTCAATCTGTTCTCATTATCCAATGCTTTCGTATATTTGTATCTCAAATCATAAAAAAAATAATAGAAAGTTATGAAAGTGTTTAAAACAAGTGTTCTCTTTGCAGCCTTAATCTTATTGGTTTCATGTGCACAAAAACAAACTAAAGGCGGTTATACAGTAGAGTGGGTTGAAAACTTTGAAGATTCAACAAAATTGCAGAATAATTGGTCTAAAATACCGCGTGGTAAAAAAGACTGGGATAGCTATATGAGCGATTATGATGGGCTTTTTGAGATAAAAAATGGAAATCTTGTGTTGAAAGGAATCAAAAATACAGTTTTGCCCAATGACCCATCACCTTATTTAACAGGAGGAGTTTACACAAAAGATAAAAGAGTTTTTAGTCATGGACGACTCGAGATTAGAGCAAAGCTATTTGGTGCACGAGGTACTTGGCCGGCTATTTGGTTACTTCCCGAGGACGATAATTGGCCACATGGTGGTGAAATTGATATTATGCAACGTTTAAACATGGATGGATACATTTATCAAACTATAAACAGCGACTACACAATTAACCAAGGCATGAAAGACAACCCAAAGTCTGTTATTGTAGCACATATTAAGCCCGATAACTACAATGTATATGCGGTTGAACTATTTACCGATTCGGTTAAGTTTTTTATAAATGATACGCACACATTCACATACCCTCGCATAGAAACAGAAAAAAGTGGACAATTTCCTTTTGGCAACAGAAATTACTACCTTATTTTAGATATGCAATTAGGTGGTAACTGGGCAGGACCAGTAAATGAGCAAGACCTTCCTGCAGAAATGCACATAGATTGGGTGCGCTTTCTAACCAAAAAGGATTAGCATATAAATACTACTTAGTTCTAAGTAACTAGGTGCATATTTAGTAATAAAAGCATGATTTAAACAACATCTTTGTAAGCAATGTTACTTACAAAGATGTTGTTTTTTTGTGTCAAGTATTACGATTATGTTTGATTGTAAAAGCTATTTGTGAGGGGGCTGTCTGTTATCCAAGCATTAACTCAATACAAGGTTGTCAATCGTAAGATAGAATTTGATTGTAGCTAGCAACAAAATTTTGAGAGAGAAAGTTTGTGATACCCCCCTATCTTATTGCTCAATTATTACTTTGTGTAGCATTTCAAATCTATTTTCATTTTACTAAAGAGAATAAAAAGAAACAACTAAATTATTTAAAGTGTTAAATGAGCTTTTGCTTATCTTATAATGAGATACAATTATTTTTAATTCTCACTCCATCCCCAAGGATCTTCTGGGGTTTCAACCTCCTTAGTTAAATCAAACGTCACTGAAAATACTCGATCGGTACTTACTAAGTGTAAATTATAGGAGAAAGTAGTCTCATTAATTGTTATCCACCAAACATTGAAGGTTGCAGCTGGCAACATATTACTTGTTTCCTGGTCGGCTGGAAAAAACTGCATGTTTTTACTGCCCAAATTGGTAGCTTTACCACCATACATGGTTAAATCTTCGTGAGAACCGTCAGGATTGCGATGGTCGTGTTTCAGAAGAATACCATCTTCATGCTTTGTTAAAACCCATGTTCTAGATTTATCATCACCTACAAAAAATGGAATTTTCAATTCATTTTCCGAGCATTTTTTTACATGCATGACCAATTGCTTCCCATCAAACCCATCGTTCTTTCCTTCGGAAGATATTGTTCCTTCATAGGCTTTGCCACAATGGCTGCTCAATGTATCCCAAAAGATATCTTGTCCGCTTTTTTGAGCAGATAAACCAATTGTAAGTAAGATCGCAAATAGAATAAGTAGTTGTTTCTTCATCATGTCAATTTTTAAAGCGTAAATGTATATTGTAACTGTTTATATTTTAACTTCTTTTCCTACATAGAAAGACTCCAATTTTCCCTCCATCTTTTGGCTTAGCACTCTTACGGTTTTTCTCCTGTGCAATGACCCGTATAAAACTTTGCCGAAGGCAATAGATTGGTTAACACGTTGGCTATACTAGTCAACTCATCAGTAGTTTCAACCTCTACATAATCTTTGCCATCTATCAGGTGGAAGCCACCGTACAAACAGTGTGTCTTTTTTGATGGGATAACTGATTGTACTGTAGCAACAATATTCAACACTCCATTGTGTGCACAGCCAGTGAAAACGCACATTCCTTTTGCTGTATCTACTGCCAAAATAAGTTCGTGTTCAAACTTATCTAACTCTTCAACACCCTTCTTTTGTCTGTAGAGTATAGCATTGCCTTTGGGCATCTCATGCGTTTTGTTGATGTTAGTTATCAACCAAATATTATCAATACATCTGTTTAAGTACATAAAAACAAACCTATTTCTATACTCCAACAGTTCAGCAGGAAAACCATTCCGCTTCTTCACTCCATTTTTCAGCGAAAAATATTCGTAGTAGAAGAGGGTAGAGTTCATATAAACTTTAGCGGTTTTATTTATCTTCAGAAAGGCTGCTAAGCCACCCACATAATCGTAGTGTGCATGCGAAATAACTACTTTGTCAATTTCGCTCAAATCCACACCCAGCTTTTTTGCATTATGCATAAATAAATCGCTTTGACCAGTGTCTTACAGTATCTTTTGCCCGTCGTCTGTCTCTGTGTATAGCGATAAGCCATGTTCCGTTTCTAGATTATCGGATTGGGTGCGGTTGTCAATTAAGGTTGTTATTTTCATATTTTTCAAGTTTATTGGTAAAGATAGTAAAGTTGTGATATATTAAGAAGAAAAGATGCATAGTTTAAATATAATAAAAATATAATTTGTTTTTGATAAACAACATCTAAAAGGAGTTTTTAATTTAGGATTAAGATGTGAAGATACTTTGTGTGTTCATCTCATTTTTGTTATCAAGCTTAAACTATTGTATAATGGGAGTGTTTACTACCTTTGTGTGAAATTTTAATTTATAACACACCACATTAACAACAATAATTGAGGAATGCAGACTAACAATTTACAAAAGCAAGTAGATTTCATAAAAGAAATTGACAAGATAAAATACATTCAACGAAAATCTAGATTGTTTAATAGTGACAGGCGGGAAAACGATGCCGAACACAGTTGGCACTTAGCAGTGATGGCAATTGTGTTGGCAGAACATTCTGACAAGCCAATAGACCTATTGAAGGTGTTGAAAATGGTGTTGATTCACGATATTGTGGAAATTGATGCTGGCGACACCTTCTTTTATAGTTCTACCGAAAACCATGACAATAGAGAGGAAGAACTTGCTGCCGCAAAACGTATCTTTGGGATTCTACCAAAAGACCAAGCCGAAGAGTTGATAGCAATTTGGAATGAGTTTGAAGATGCTGAAACCGATGAGGCTAAGTTTGCAAAATCGTTGGATAGGTTTGAACCCCTCTTACAAGATGCTGTGAATGATGGCGGAAGTTGGGTGGAGTTTGATGTTCCCTATCAGAAGGTATATGATTTGAATAAGACTATTAAAAATGGTTCAACAACAATGTGGAACTATGCCGAGGATTTGATAGATGAAAGTGTAGAGAAGGGTAATTTAAAGAAAGATTAGGGCTTTGTTTGCTAGCGTAGCTATCTCCGACATATGTCTCTCATTTTATGCTATATATTTATATTGGTGCGTTGAAGAATAAGAGTTAAGTGAGGATGAACCTTACAAGCCACACAATATCCAAAAGCAGTCTCTAGAAATGAGAACAGTGTAAGTATGGTAGCTAAAGTTAGTGCTGATATATTGAGGCTGATGAGCGAAAAGATGAAAATGGCGCTGCTTACTATTAGCCCAATGCGTGCAGCATATGTTTTAGGACCTGCATTTACAAGTTTCTTCTTTGTAGACATTAGCTTCACAATGCTTCGCGATACAAATCCCATAAAACTATACTTCGATA